>JBGTIA010000050.1:0-19087 GCA_041745835.1 Ilumatobacteraceae bacterium
TCAGCGGCCACGACAACGTCCCGTTGTTCTATGGCGAGGCGCACCCGAACCAGGACCCCGACGGTGACTTCCACGCGCCAGCCGATGCCACCCTCGCCGAGGCTGTCGAGGCGTATCGGCGAGAAGTTGCCGATGCCGACGCGATCTACGCAGAGGCCGAACTCGACGATCTCGTCGCCATTAAGGACCGGGATGAGAAGAACAGTCTGCGCTGGATCTACGTTCACCTGATTGAGGAGTACGCCCGCCACGTCGGTCACGCCGATCTGATCCGTCAAGCCATCGACGGCGTGATCGACGACTGAGCGATCCGCGTCGAACGCCGGTGCGGAGTCGGGTTGGCCAGCCGACCGCGAGCGCGGCTCAGCCGGCGTTCGGGGACACTCTGGATCGGCCGGACTGTCCTCGATGCGCGGCAGGCTCGACGGGAACTCTGCTCAGCTGATCGTCAGACGACGGACGAAGTACGTCGTCATCTCGCCTCTCACGGTGATGGTCCGCTCGGCGACCGTGGCGCTCTGTAGTCCGTTGGCGCTGATGCGCTCATCGAGGTACTCGACGTCACCGCTCGTACCGAAGAACAGCACCACCGCTCCGCCCGGTCGCAGCCGGGCCGGCACGTCATGAAGGAACGCGGTGAGGGTCGCATAGTTCTCGCCGGTGAAGGCACGTTCGAGCATCGTGCGCGGTGAGAACCAACGAAATGGCGGGTCGATCACCACGAGGTCGAAGTCGCCCTCGACAGCTTCGAACAGGTCGCTGACGGCGAAATCCGTGCGATCAGACGGCGCCGCTTGCCTATCGGCGAGCCGGTCAGAGCCGCTCCGGCATCGGAAGACTGACCCGCCATACGCTCGTGCGCTGTGGAACCTGCGGTCATCGCCGTGCCATCGGGCCGGGTCACAGTGTCGGACCGACGAACGCAACGGAGCTGGTCCGTCGACCTGACCGGGTTTCTCCTCGCCAGCACGCCGGCAACCCAGGCGACGTACGAGGCCGTTACCGGGCAGAGGCCCAGCTCCGGCCGCGGTGATCGGTTGCCGGTCGAGGGCGTGTCGTGGTGGGACGCCCCCGAGTTCTGCAACGCCCTCTCTGACCGAGACGGGCTGGGACGCGCCTACGAACGGGATTGGGGCTCCCCGGGAATCATCATGGGGGTGATGCGATGCACCGCCGACGAGGCGTTCCTCCTCCTGACGAAGCAGTCGCAGGTCGAGAACCGCCGACTCAGGGACATCGCCGCCGAGATTGTGTCGAGGACAAAGCGCCCTGACTGACAAGCGCAAGTCGCCGGAAGCGATGACGGTCACCTCGTTGCTCGGCCCGTCGGCCTGCCGCCGGATTCTTCAGGTTGTGTCCCCCGAACCCGAACCGCCGCCCACCGAGTCTGCTTACCGCGCCAGCGATGAGAAGACCGACAAGTGGCACGCCCACGAGCACTGCGAGAATTGCATAGATCACGGCGTCGAGGCCGAATTCGCTGGCGTCCACGATGCGATCCTTTCACGGGTCGCGACGCTGAAGGCGATCACCTGCGCGCCCGATACGGGATGACGAGATGGGCTCGCTGTCGACTCGCCTCGACCAGTACAGCGTTGACTTCGTCCGACCCGAGCACGAACGCTTCGGCGTCCTTCCGGTTCCTGCCGAACTCGACGTGACGATCGACGAGTCGCCGGTATCGAACGTCGCCGGGAACATCGAGGTAGGCGACCGCATCGAGGAGGGCGGACAACGACGACCACGGCGGGCGATCGAGCAGCAGGTAGTTCCCTTCCACGATCACCACGACGTCGTCGGGAACGACCTGGATCCGATCGGGGATCGGCTCATCGATGGTCCGATCGAAGGTCGGACAACCAACGACCAGGCTCGGGTCGCGCAGAGCACTCACGAGCGCAACGAAGTCCGCAGCAGCGAACGTCTCGGGCGCACCCTTCACGTCGAGCAGGCCACGCTCGCGCAACACCGCATTGAGCAGGTGGAAGCCGTCCATCGGCACCACCGGTGCGCCGAGGTCGTTGCCGAGCAGCTGGGCCAACGTCGACTTGCCACTTCCTGGCGGCCCTGCGATGCCGAAGAGGTATCGATCCGCGCCGGTCGATTGCCGTCGAATCCACGAAGCGAGGTCGGCGTGCACCGGAGCCTCGCGTCAGCCGGCCGCTCGCTTCCTCGGGTCGGTGGGCGCCGACCGGGCTTCGATCAACCGGGTCGAGATCACCCCCGCCGCAGCGATCATCGACTCAAGTGCAGATCCGCACTCGGCGATCAAAGAATCCTGGCTCGCGTCGGTCGACGCTTCGATCGCCGCCCGTGCCGTGCGGCCCTCGTCCGTGAGCACCGATCCTGACATCCAGCCCCTGGCTCGGAGTCGCGCAGCCGCACCGGAAACGGCATCGGGCCCGAACCCCCGCGTTCCGCTGTACTCGCCGAGATCGAACCCGAGCCAGAGCTCGGTGAGCACGTTGGCATCCACTGCGTCGATGCCCGCGCTCGCGAGCACGGCGAGGTGCCCGTCGCCGCGGTGCTCGCGGACCAGTTCGGCAGCGCGCCACAGACGGCCAGCGGGTGAGGTCGGAAGGGGCAGCGAGCGCAAGCCACCGAACAGCGGCCGCCCGAGAGCATCGAGGGTGCCCAGTGCGGTGAGCAACGGGACGGCCACATCTGCGCACTCGGCGTCGGTGGCGACCGAAGCGACACTCGCAACAGCACCGTCGGCGCGCGCAGCGAGGATCTCGTCACGCCCTACGCGAGCGGATCCCACCTCGTACACCGAGGCGATCAGATCGCCTTCGAACACGCCGAACGTTGCTGCGACCACAGCCGCAGTGGGCGACCCGAGCGCTGCGGCTCGACCCCACACGTACCCGGGGAAGAAGTCGACACCGAGCGCTGCCAGACGCTCGCCGGCAGCCCGTGACCACCAGCCCTGGGTGGCGATCGGCTCGATCGCATCTCGCAACCGGCGCGCCGGCGTGGCGCCCACGTCCGGTTCGCCGACCGGCTCCGCGAGCGGGCTCAGGAAGATGGCGGAAATGTCGTCGTAGGTCACATGGCCAGTCTCCACGACCGTACGACGATCAGCTGAGCCGGAGCCGTCCGGCCACTAGCGTCACGGCACACATACGAAACGGGGGAAGGCAGCACATGGACACGAATCCGGTCATCGAGATGCTCGGTCGACGGCTCCGCCTCGCCGTGATCGGTGGCGGCCCCGGGAGCTTCATCGGCTCGATGCATCGCGCAGCCGCACGCCTCGACGATCGCTACGAGATCGTTGCCTCCGTCCTGTCATCGGACCCGACCCGATCGATCGCGGCCGCTGTCACGCTCGGGATCGCAACCGATCACGCATACGAGACCGCCGACGAGCTCTTCGATTCGGAGGCTGCACGCACCGACGGCATCGACGTCGTTGCGATCATGACGCCGAACGACAGCCACTACGCGTACGCGCTCGGTGCTCTGCGCCACGGATTCGACGTGATCTGCGACAAGCCGATCACCAATACCTACGCCGAGGCCGTCGAGGTGCTCGCCGTCGTCGAGGACACGGGACTCGTCTTCTGCCTCACGCACAACTACACCGGGTACCCGATGGTCCGCCAGGCGCGGGCGATGGTCGACCACGGTCTGTTGGGAGCGATCCAGCTGGTGCAGGTCGAGTACGTACAGGGCGGCAAGGCGGGCGAACGGGATCCCGATCGTGATGGGCCACTCCCCTGGCGCTACGACCCGGTGCGCGGCGGGCCATCGCTGGTCCTCGGTGACATCGGAACCCACGCTCACAACCTCGTGCGTTTCGTCACCGGGCTGGAAGTGGCCGAGCTCGCCGCCGAGGTCGGCCACATCGTGCCCAATCGCCTCGTCGACGACTACGCGGGCGCGCTCCTCCGATTCGACAACGGCGCGCGAGGATCGTTCTGGGCCACGCAGGCCGCCGCAGGCGTCGAGAACGGCCTGCGCCTCCGGGTGTCAGGCACGAAGGGAACCCTGGAGTGGGCGCAGGAAGAACCGACCCGCCTTGTCTTCAAGCCGCTGGGAGCACCGGCCGAGACCCGCACCCCGAACGGGCCCGGCACCTTGCCGCTCGCAGCGCGAGCGAGTCGGATCGTCGCCGGCCATCCCGAGGGGTTCCACGAGGGCTTCGCGAACGTCTATTCCGACGCTGCCGAGGCGATCGCCGCCCGTCGTGCCGGCGTCGAGCCGGACCCGCTGGCGTTGGTGTTCCCGAACGCACTGGATGGCGTGCGAGGTGTCGCCTTCGTCGACGCGGCGATCACGTCGTCGATGAACGGCGGTGCGTGGACGACCGTCGCTCTCGCGTAGCTCGGGGCATTACATCAGGGGTCAGACCCCCGATGTAACACCTGTCGGAGTGCGAAACCTCTCGGAACACGGGCGAAACAACACGAGGAATCCATACACGCCGCACACCGGTGGGTCTACGGTCGGCGGCATGTCGGTCGACACCACAGGAACTCGCAACGTCGACGACATCGAAGTCTCCGAGACAACGTCACCCGGCGAGCCGGTCGCGCGACTTGTCCACCCGCGGGCGATCCGGTGGCTTCACTGGATCAACTTCCCGCTGCTGCTGATCATGATCTGGAGCGGGCTGCGCATCTACTGGGCGGAGGACGTCTACGCCCTCGGCATCGGGAGTTGGCAGTGGTTCGCCTTCTTCCCTGATGCGGTCTACGAGACACTCGGCCTCGAACGACGACTCGCTCGCGGGATGGCATTCCACTTCGCGTTCGGCTGGCTGTTCGTGATCAACGGCGTGGCGTACGCGGCCTATCTGCTGGCCACCAGGGAGTGGCGCCACATCCTCCCCGACCGCCACGCCGCGAGGGAAGCGAAGGAGGTCGTCCTCCACGACCTCCACCTCCGCAAGCACACTCCGCCGCAGGGCAAGTACAACGCTGCGCAGCGCATCTCGTACACGGCGGTGCTCGTAATGGCGGCGATCATCGTCGTGAGCGGATTCGCGATCTACAAACCGACCCAGCTGTACCCGCTCCCATTGCTGTTCGGCGGCTACCAGGGCGCACGGCTCGTGCACTTCTGGATGACAGTCGGGTTGTCGCTGTTCTTCGTCGTCCACGTCCTGCAGGTGCTCCGCGCCGGATGGGCCAACTTCCGCTCGATGGTCACCGGGTACGTGATCGAGCACCGGCCGAACTCGATGGCTGCGGTCCCGCATCCCGGGACTGCAGCAACCGAGAACGTCGGAGACCGAGCCGAGGACGTGTCGACGTGACGGCGGAATCCACCCCGTCCGAGAGCGCTCGCGAACTCGAGTTGCGAGCCCAGATCGAGGACGCTCCGACCATCCCGGCGTCGGAGTTCACGCGTCGCTCACGACGGTCGTTCCTCACCGGTGCCGCCGGAGCGGGTGCGGCGTTCCTCGGATGGCGTTGGCTCCAGGGCAGCCCGGTCGACGACGGCATCCCGCAACCGCTGCGGAACACCCTCGAGTTCAACGAGACAGTGTGGAGCAACCTGTCCGAGGGACGATCGGCGCCGGAGTATCCGGTGTCGAAAGCGACGCCGATCCAAGTGAACGGCGTGATCGGCGTCCGCGACGAGATCGACCTCGCCGCCTGGACCGTGCGCGTCGAGGGTCCCGACAGTGAACTGCTCGACGAACTCGACATCTCCACCTTCGAAGCGCTCGCACAACGCGACATGGTCATCGAACACAAGTGCATCGAGGGGTGGTCGAGCATCGTCCACTGGGGTGGCGCCCGATTCTCCGACTTCCATGCCCGCTACGCCGATCGGGTCGGCGATGTCCCCTACGTCGGCTTCGAGACACCCGACGGGCTGTACTACGTGGGCTGGGACATGCCGTCAGCGATGCATCCCCAGACGATGCTCGCCCTCCGCCAGGGCACCGAACCGCTCACCCAGGTACACGGCGCCCCGCTACGTCTCGCGACCCCCAACAAGTACGGCATCAAGTCCCTGAAGCGCATCGGCGTGATCCGGTACGCCCGAGAGCGGCCCGCCGACTACTGGGCGGAGCGCAGCTACGACTGGTACGCCGGGCTGTGATGCCGACGCGAGCCCGCAGCGTCGGAATACCGCCGGAACTCACTCGGTTGTTCGCCGCACGGCAACCATCCCCCACGACTATGCGGACCTGCTCGACAAGACGACCTTCTGGCACATCGCCACGCTCGGCCCGGACGGCAAGCTGCAGTCGAGCCCCGTGTGGGGCGGACGGCGAGACGGTCACTTCGTGTTCTCGCTCACCAAGGGCCGCCAGAAGTACGACAACCTCGTCCGTAACCCGACCGTCGCAATCTCGGGCATCGACCCGGACAACGCCTACCGGTACCTCGAGATGCGCGGCGCCGTGGTCAGCATCGACGACGACTCCTCGAACCACTTCATCGACTCGATGGCCAAGAAGTACATGGGCGTCGACGCCTATCCGTTCCACCAACCGGGCGACGAGCGCTGATGGTGGTCGACGTCGCCCACACAACGCAGATGGGCGCCTGAACGCCGCTCACACGACCGACGGGCCGACCGGCTCGCAGTCGTTCCCGCACCCCGTGCTCGATGCGCCGAAACCGGGCACTGCCGGCCGGTGCAGCACGGCGCCGGTGGGCGCAAACCGCACGGTGTCGTCACCGACGACCGTGGCGTCGCCGTCGACGATCAGGCTGTAGGCGCCCTCTTCCACCGGCGGATAGCACAGCGAGATCGAGGAACGGGCCGCCGCATTGCGTGCCGTGCCCCGGCCGACCGAGATCACGAGCTGGTCGTCGTCCCACGTCGGATCCACCGCCACGATGTGGGGCCGGAGATCGTCGCGCACGGTGAGCAGGTAGGCCCAGCCGTACTCGCCGGTCGCGGCAACGAGGTCTTCGATCGCAACGGGAATGCTCATTCCTCGAGCGTAGACCCGCGCCCCAACCATCGTTTGCGTGAGGATTCGGGTGACCCGTCCCACCCGAATCCTCACGCACACGGGAAGTCAACGGCCGAAATACCCGACCGGGTTGGTCGGGTTTACCGATAGGGTCCACGATCGGGACACGTCCCCACGAACCACTTCACGAGGAGAATCACCATGGCCGTCCGTCTCGGCGACATCGCACCCGACTTCACCGCTCCGACCACGCAGGGCGAGATCAGCTTCCACGAGTGGCTCGGCGACTCGTGGGGCGTGCTGTTCAGCCACCCGAAGGACTTCACACCGGTCTGCACGACCGAACTCGGCTACGTCGCCAAGATCAAGCCCGAGTTCGACAAGCGCAACGTGAAGGTCATCGGCCTGTCGGTCGACCCGGTGGAGAGCCACGAGCGCTGGGAGGGTGACATCGAGGAGACCCAGGGCACTGCGGTCAACTTCCCGATGATCGGCGACCCCGATCGCACGGTTGCCGACCTCTACGACATGATCCAGCCGAACGCCAGCGACACGATGACCGTGCGTTCGGTGTTCGTCGTCGGTCCCGACAAGAAGGTCAAGCTCACGCTCACCTATCCGGCGTCGACCGGCCGCAACTTCGACGAGATCCTGCGCGTGATCGACAGCCTGCAGCTCACCGCGGACTACAAGGTGGCGACGCCCGCGAACTGGAAGAACGGCGAAGACGTCATCATCGTCCCCGCCGTGTCCGATGAGGACGCCAAGGATCTGTTCCCCGCCGGCTGGAACCCCGTCAAGCCCTACCTGCGCATCACCAAGCAACCCAATCGCTGAGCACAGTTTCGTCGAACAATCCGAAATGGCCCGCTTTTGTTGCGCTCGGCGCAACAGGATCGGGGTTTTTCGTTCGGTTGCGGCGTCAGAGCCAGTTGGTCTCGACCCAGGCGCGCACGGGTGGGGCGAGGCGATCCAGGTGGCGAGCCGGGTCGTCTCGGATCTGCGTGGCCGAGATCGGGACCGTACTGCGGTCGGCGTCGACGATCATGTGGGTGGCCCCGAAGCGGCCCGCCAGGTCGACCACGTAGTCGTCCGACGAGAACACGACATGAGGCCCCGCCTCGTGCGGCCACATCTCGGTGAACAACGCCATCCACTTCGCCCAGAGTTCCTCATCGTCGAAGTCCGTTCCCAGACGGTGCCTGACCTCGACCACGGTGGCCTCGGGGTGAAGGTCCGCCAACCAACGTGTCCGAAGAACGCCAGGGGCGGTGTCACGATCAGGCGACGTGTTCACGAACACCACCAGCTCCTCACACCGTTGCGAAGCCCACTCGATCATGTGCGAGTGCCCCAGGTGTGGCGGATCGAACCGACCCACGATGAGTCCGGTCGCATGGATCGGAGCCTCCTGCATCAGCCGGAGACTTTCACACCGGTTCGCCAGACACGTTCCCGACGAACGCACCCAGCGAGTCTGCGACGAGCCTCCAGCCCGAGCCGAGGTGACTCACCTCGTCGTTGCAGTCCTCGGACAACACGACCGACCGGACCAACGACACGAGTTCATTCGCGACGACGTCACCGGCGCCGCGTGCGACCGCGGCTGCGCGTTCGAAGCATGCGACCGATGCCTGACGGTCGCCCAGTTGCATCAGTGACGCCGCGCCGGCAGTCCCGGCGATGACGCGGTCGAGATAGCTGGCGCCGCCATCGGCCTCGACGCACGCTGTGTCTTCGATGGATCCCGACGGGTCGGCGGTCATCGCCCGGGCGAGCGCCCGGACCGAACACAGATACGGCGTCACGTTGGTGACGTCCTCGAGGGCAGCCAGCGCGTCGTCGGCGCGACCGACCTGGCACAACGCCAGTGCCAGGGTGATGCGCGACTCGGAGCCGTCGGCGCCCATCGCCATCGACCGGTCGAGCGCCTGCTCGCTGATGCCGAGCGCTCGTTCGCCCAATCCGAGGTGGACGGCGGCGCCGGCCGCCGCCATCATCGGGAACGACAAGTCGCCGAACGAGTCGCTCATCGCGAGCGACTCCTCGATTCCCCGCTCGGCCTCGTGGGTGCGCCCGAGCGCCACGAGCGCCCGCATCCGAGGCGACAACGCTTGAACGACGCCGAACTTGTCGCCGATCTGGCGAAAGCTGGTGAGCGCCCGGCGCGACAGCTCCTCGGCCTCGACGAACTGCGACGACCACAATCGGATCGCAGCGATCAGCGAGTCCATCATCGCCGGAGCCCACGGGTCACCGAGCTCCAGCGAATCGCGGCGCACCTCGACGGCCAGCGCCTCCGCCTCCTCGAATCGTCGCTGGTAGAACCGCACGTACGCCAGGAGCCCAGCGGCCCAGCCACGACCGAACCGATCTCCCAACAGGTCGAACTCCTGGGCTGCGGTCAGCAAACGCGTCTCGGCGAGCTCCGCGTCACCCGACAGAAATGCCACCCACGCCTGATGTTGTCGAACCCAGGCCCGACCACGCACATCATGCATCCGCTCGGTGAGCGCTTCGGCCTCACCGAGGAGCCATTCCGCATCGCTGAGCGATCCGCCGAAGATCTCGGCGAGTCCCCGCTCGCGAAGCGACGACGCCAGTTCGGTGTCGTCCTCGAGTCCGCGGAAGATGTCGACGCTGGCGCCGAGTTCGCGACGCGCGCCGACAAGGTCTCCGTCACGTTGGTTAAGTACTCCCAGCAGGCGACGTGCAATCCCCTCCTGGCGCCGATCCCCGGCTGACGCTGCAGCATCGAGCGCGTCTTCGGCGTCGGCTCGGGCTGCGGAGACGACGCGCCGTTCGGCCTGCGCCTGCGCACGCAGGAGCAGCAGTTCGCGAGCGACGGCTGCATCGCTCGGACCGAGGTCGAGTGCCCGTGTCGTCTGACGGCGAACCTGATTGAACGCCCCGACGTCCATCGATCGCTTGGCCGCTTCGAACAGCATGCCGACCGCCCGATCAGCGATGTCGTCGGGAAGGCCGGGGACCCGCCCGATCTCTGCCGACAACTCGGCGGCGCACGCCGCATGGTGAGCCACTTGTTCGATCGGGACGCGAGGATCACGGCCCATCACGGCCGCCGTGCCGCCGTGGCGCTGAGCTCGCACCAGCTTCGTCAACGTCTGGTAAGCGACCTCGCGAACCACGTCGCTGCGGAATCGCCAATTCGAACCGTTGAGTTCCAGCAAGCTGTGATGATCGAGCGCCTCGAGATTGCGCAGGTCGAAGTCCTGGCCCATCTCGATGGCGAACTTCTCCAACGACTCGACGAGTCCGGATGCTCCGAGTACGGCGGCGTTGTCGACGATCGAGCGCTGTGCGAACGGAAGCTGGTCCAGGCGCGACGAGATCAATGCACGCAGCGAGCCCGGCAGCGCCGTGCTGGTGGGGTTCGCCTTGGCGAGCTCGGCGAGTTCGATCAAGAACAAGGGGTTGCCGCCGCTCCGCTCGAACAGGCTGTCGACGAACGCCTCATTGGCTGACGGCCCGAGCACGGCACCGACGAGACGTGCAGCTTCGTCACGGGTCAACGGGTCCAGCGGCATGCGAACGGTGACCGGATGATCGGTCGCGGGTGGCCAGTCGATCTCGACGTCGTCTCGCTGCGCCGTGATGATCAGCAGCGGCCGGTCGACCAGCGAACGCGCCACGCGCTGCAGCAACTCGACGATCAGCACGTCGGCCCACTGCAGGTCGTCGATCCAGAGCACCACCGGGCCGGTCCTGGTGCGCCGTCGCAGGCCCTCGACGATCAGCGAGAACAGAATTTCGCGTGCCTGTGCAGGCGGGACGTTGTCGAGCTCGGACGGATTCCCGAGCAGGTGCAACACCCCCTCCACGAAGCGGGTGAGCACAGGGTCGTCGGCCTGGAAGCCGTAGAGCTCGACCCCCTTCTCCCGACTCACCTGGCGCAGCAGATCGGGAGGCGCGTCCTGATCGAGTTCGAGACGCCGGAACAGTGCAGTGGCGACCGGCGCCCACACATTCGTCTCGCCGTACGGCGCACATGCGCCGGAAAAGATCGTGACGGCGCGACTGGGGAAGGAGTCGAGCGCTTCGGACACCAGGCGTGTCTTGCCCGCACCCGCCTCGCCGGTCACCGACACGATCGCGCTCCGGCCGTTCGCGACCATCGTCATGATCGAGGCGAGCAGCTCCTGCTGCGTCGAACGTCCGACGAAGGGAGCGTCGTGGAAGCGTGGCCCGATCGTCGGCACGCGACGCTGTCGCCCGACGACTCGCCACACCCGTTCGGGCTGCTCCCGTCCGCGCATCCCGACCGCATCGACCGGTTCACGCAGGATCTCCTCGGACGCGAGCGCTGCGGTGGAGTTGCCGATCAAGATACCGCCCGGCGCCGCCAGCGCCTGCAGGCGCGAGGCGACGTTGACGACATCGCCCGTCGCGGTGTACTCCGCGGTGCCCGACACGTTGCCGACGACCACCTCGCCGGTGTTGACCCCGATCCGCAACTGCAGGGGGCCGTCCAGGTCTGGCTGCTCGGCGACGAAACGAGCGAGCGACTCGTGCATCTGGATCGCCGCTCGGATCGCCCGGTCGGCATCGTCCTCGTGAGCAACCGGTGCGCCGAACAGGGCGAGGATGCCGTCACCGAGCACCTTGTCGACGCGTCCGCCGAACGCGGTGATGTCGGCGATCAGCCGTTCGAAGCTGGCGTCGATCAGTCGCTTCACCCGTTCGGGATCGAGGTGCTCCGACAATGCGGTGTAGCCGACGAGATCGGCGAAGACGATGGTGACGACCCGGCGCTCCTCGGCGGTGGAAGGGCCGACCTCGTGCCCACAGGCGGGGCAGAAGCGCGCGCCGTCCGGCAGCAAGGCGTCGCACGAGGCGCAGTTGGGCATCAACCGGTGATCGTACGGCACCTCAGCCCCCGGGCGGATCACCGATTCGATCAGAGTGGCTAGCGTCGCGGGCACCATGGACCATCCGCACCCGATCGCGTGGCTGCGTGCGCACCCACGCGCGGCCGACGGCCTGCTCACTGCGGTGGTCACCGTCGCCGCGATCGCAGCCCACCTGGCCGGCGAGACCTCGGTCGACGATCCGAATCAACCCGATCCTGCGTGGTGGACCGTGCTGCTCGCGCTGTGCGGCACCATCCCGCTCTACTGGCGCCGCATCCACCCGCTCGCCGTGGGCATCGTGGTCGTCGGGGCCGAGATCGCAGCGTTGTTCATCGGAATGGCCGGCACGGCGTTCCTCGGCTCGGTGATCGCGGTCTACTCGATTGGTGCGCACACGGCCGGCGTGCTGCGAACTCGGGTGATGAGCGCCATCGTCGCCGCCGTCCTGCTCCTCTTCGTCGCCGGCTGGATCGATGGGTTGTCGTTGATCGGAGAGTTCGTGTCGACCGGCGCGGTGTTGATCACGGCGTTCGTGCTCGGCGACAACCTGCGGCGTCGGCGCGAGCACGTCGACGGTCTGGCCGAGCGCGCCGAACGTGCAGAACGCGAACGCGAACTCCTCGCCGAGCAGCGCGTCGTGGCCGAGCGCACCCGAATCGCCCGCGACCTGCACGACGTGGTCGCACACTCGGTCAGTGTGATGGTCATCCAAGCCGCTGCCGCCCGCCGGAACCTGACGTCGTCGCCCGAGGAGGCAGCCCAGGCGATCGAGGCGATCGAGTCGACGGGGCGTCAGACGATGGGTGAACTCCGGTCGATCCTCGGTGTGCTGCGCGCTGCGGAGCCGGATGCCTCGCTCGCGCCACAGCCGTCGCTGTCGAGACTCGAGTCGTTCGCTGGGCTCGACGGACTTCCCCTGACGGTCACCGTGGACGGTGACCTCGCTGCACTCCCCGAAAGCGTGTCGGCGACGGGGTACCGCCTCATCCAGGAGGCGCTGACGAACGTCCGGCGCCACGCAGGGTCGGTCGATCGGGTCACCGTTGCGCTTCGCGTCGACGGGGACGACGTACGAATCGAGATCGTCGACGACGGACGTGGCGCGGGTGCCCTCCCCGACACCGACGGCTTCGGTCTCATCGGCATGCGCGAGCGCGTCGCAGCCGTGGGCGGAACCGTCGAGGCCGGTCCGCAACCGGGCGGAGGCTGGCGGGTGCGGGCCGTGCTGCCGATCGACACGACGGCGAGCCGCCGACTCATGACGAGCACGACGTGATCCGGATCATGCTGGTCGACGACCAGGAAATGGTGCGTGCCGGATTCCGGATGATCCTCCAGGCGGAGGCGGACCTCACCGTCGTCGGCGAAGCCGGCGACGGAGCTGCGGCCGTCGAACTCGCCGGACGCGCCAGCGCCGACGTCGCGCTGATGGACGTCCGAATGCCCCGGATGGACGGCATCGAGGCCTGCGGCATCATCCGCGACCGGTATCCGGCCACCCGCATCATGATGCTGACGACATTCGACCTGCACGACCATGTCCATGCCGCCCTGCGCGCCGGCGCCAGTGGATTCATGCTGAAGGACGCTCCGGCGGAGCAACTCGTCGACGCGATCCGCATCGTGGCGAACGGAGATGCGCTCCTGGCGCCCTCGGTCACACAGGCGTTGATCGACGAGATCGCTCGCCTACCGGCCCGCGATCGCTCCTCGTTTCCCGGCGTCGACACCCTGACCGAGCGCGAACTCGACGTGATCCGATTGATGGCCCGCGGCTGGTCGAACGCCGAGATCGCCGACACGCTCTACCTCGGCGAGGCCACGATCAAGACTCATGTCGGGCGGATCCTCGCGAAGTTCGGTGCCCGGGATCGGGTCCAAGCGGTCGTGATCGCCTACGAGTCCGGCCTCGTCACTCCAGGCGATCGCTGATCCCCCGTTCGGCGCACCCGAATCCACCTGGAGACGGATGCGAGGTCGGGGCTCGGGCAGTAGACCTGTGTGCATGTCGACAACTGCGACCCCCGCTCCACCGCCACCGGCCCCCTCCGGCACCACCGCCGCCGCTGGCGCCATCGACGCCCGCAAGACCTACGGCATCGGTGACGCGCAGGTCCACGCCCTCGACGGCGTCACCGTCTCGTTCGAGACCGGCAAGTTCAGTGCGATCATGGGGCCGTCCGGGTCGGGCAAGTCAACGCTGCTGCACTGCCTCGCCGGCCTCGACACCTTGACCTCGGGTGCGACCTTCATCGGCGACACCTACCTGGCGTCGCTCGACGACAAGGCGCTCACCGAACTCCGACGGACCAAGGTCGGCTTCATCTTCCAGGCGTTCAACCTGATCCCGACGCTGACCGCCGACGAGAACATCCGCCTCCCGATGATGCTCGGCGGCGAGTCCGGCGACAAGGAGTGGATCGATCACGTGGTGACCACGGTCGGGATGCGCGACCGGTTGCAGCACCGGCCGAGTGAGCTCTCGGGCGGCCAGCAACAGCGGGTCGCCGTCGCCCGCGCTCTCGCCTCTCGGCCTCAGATCATCTTCGCCGACGAGCCGACCGGCAACCTCGACTCGGTCACCGGCACCGAGATCCTGTCGTTCATGCGCAACGCCGTCCGCGAGTTCGGTCAGACCATCGTGATGGTCACCCACGATCCCGTCGCCGCCTCGTACGCCGATCGGATCGTGTTCGTCGGCGACGGGCGCATCACCGGCGAAATGGTCGACCCGACCACCGACCAGATCATCGACCGTTTGAAGCATCTCGACTCGTGAGCGCCGGAACTCTCATCGCCCGCAAGAGCGTCCGAGCCCGCTGGGGTCGGACGCTCGCAATCGCCTTCGCCATCACGGCGAGTGTGTCGTTCGTGGTCGGCTCGTTCGTGCTGGCCGACAGCCTGCGCGCCACCTTCGACAACCTGTTCCAGGAACTCGGTGAGAACGTCGATCTCGAGGTCCGTGCGCAGCAGCAGTTCGAGACCGACGATGCTCGCGACCCGATCGACGCGTCGATCGCCGACTCGTTGGGAGGCGTCGACGGCATTGCGATCATCGAGCCGGCCCTGAACCGATTCGCGCAACTCCTCGATGCCGAGGGCAAGGCGATCGTTCCAGCGGGCGGGCCGACCCTCGGCGTGTCGTGGGGTGGCGACGACGGCATTCAGAACGTGACGATCAAGGAGGGCCGCCCCCCGTCCGGACGCGACGAGCTCGCCATCGACAAGGCAACGGCCGACGCCGAAGGCTTCGCCGTGGGTGACACCATCTCCTACCTCACCGACGTCGGCACGTTCGAGGGGACGATCACGGCGACGATCGGTCTCGGCAGCGGCGACAGCTTCGGTGGTGCGCAGGTCACGGCACTCGACCTCGACACGGCGCTCGAACACTTCGGCGCCGACGGCCGCGTCGACGCCATCGACGTCCAGTTCGAAGAAGGCGCCGACCTGGCGACGGTGCAACGCGCCATCGAAGCACTCCTGCCGCCCCAGACCGAGGTGGTCACCGGCGAGCAGGTGGCCCAGGAAACGTCGGATCAGATCAACGAGTTCGTCGGCGTGTTCGGCACGGGCTTGCTGATCTTCGCCTTCATCACGGCGTTCGTCAGCGCATTCATCATCAACAACGTCTTCCAGATCACGATCGGTCAGCGGCTGCGCGAGCTCGCACTGTTGCGTGCGGTCGGCGCGTCGGGCCGCCAGGTCCGACGCATGATCACACTCGAAGCGTTGGCGCTCGGGATCCTGTCGACGGTGCTCGGCATCGTCGGCGGACTGCTGGTCGCCCGCGGTCTGATCGCCCTCTTCGACGCCGCGGGGGCGGGCTTCCCCGACACCGAGACGGTCCTGCAGGTGCGCACGATCCTGATGGCGGCACTCGTGGGCGTCGGGATCACCATGGCCTCGGTCATCGTGCCGGCCCGTCGAGCGTCGCGTATCCCACCGGTCGCAGCGATGCGTCCGGAGCTCGGCTTCGATGCGATGCAGGCACGACGCCTGGTCGCCGGCACGATCGTGACGGCGATCGGGGTCACCCTGTTCCTCGTCGGCCTCTTCGTCTGGGACGGCAGCACGGTCGGTCTGATCGTGCTGACGGGCGGCGGCGCGCTCCTGTTGTTCCTCGGTGTCGCCAGTCTCTCTTCGACCGTCGCCTCACCGATCACTCGGATGATCGGCTGGCCCATCCAGAAGCTCTTCAAGGTGCCGGGCACCCTCGCCAGGGACAACGTCGCTCGCGCACCTCGCCGGACGTCGTCGAGTGCGTCGGCGCTGATGATCGGTGTGGCGCTCGTGAGCAGCACTGCTGTCTTCGCGTCGTCGCTCCGAGCGAGCATCGTCAACACGCTCGAGAGCGCGATCACCGCCGACTACATCATCACCGACGCCAGCTTCCAGGGGTTGTCCCCCGTCATCAGTGAGACGCTCGGCACCGTCGAGGAACTCGACGCTGTCACACCGGTACGCCTCATCAGCGGCCAGGTCGACGGCGGCACCAAGAACTTTGGCGCGGTCGACGCGGTTGCGTTCGACAAGCTCGTCGATCCCGACCTCATCGACGGGACCATCGCCGACCTCGGCCCCGGCGAGCTCCTTCTCCACAAGGATCCGGCGAGCGACCTCGGTGTGTCGGTTGGATCGACGGTCGACGTGACGTTCCAGAACGGCGCCGACCGAACGCTCACGATCGCCGGCATCTACGGCGACGCGACCTTCGGCAACTGGCTCATCACCCTCGACACACTGGCCTCGATCACCGACGCTCCGGCTCGCGACCTGTTCGTGTTCGCCAGGCTCGCCGAAGGTGTCGACCCGGTCCAGGGCAACGAAGCCGTGTTGGCCGCCACCGCCGAGTTCCCCCAGGCCGACGTCCAGACGAACGCCGAGTTCCGTCAATCGCAGGAGGCCCAGATCGACCAGCTGCTGCTGATCATCACGTTGCTGCTGGCGTTCGCCATCCTCATCGCGATCCTCGGCATCTCGATCACCTTGGCGCTCGGGGTGTTCGAACGCACCCGCGAAATCGGCCTGCTCCGCGCCGTCGGGATGAACAGGCGCCAGACCCGTCGATCCGTACGGTGGGAGGCGGTCATCGTGTCGATCTTCGGCGCCGTGGTCGGGATCATCGTCGGCACGTTCCTCGGGATCGTCCTGTCGCTGGCCGTCCCCGACGACTTCATCAGCACGTTGGCCTTCGATCCCGGGATCATCGTCACGATCCTGATCGGCGCCGTGATCGCCGGACTGTTCGCAGCGCTGTACCCGTCGTACAAGGCGTCGAACATGAACGTGCTGGAAGCGATCGCCACCGAATGAGCGTGTAGACATCCTGCATGGCGCTCGACCCTGCTGCGTTGTCGACCGAAGTCCTGGCGTTCCTGACCGAACGCCACCTCGCCACGCTGACCACGTTGCGCGACGACCTGTCACCCCATGTCGTCGCGGTGGGCTTCAGTTACGACCCGGCGATGCGTTGCGCTCGAGTGATCACCTGGGCGGGTTCCCAGAAGGCGCTCAACGTCTCCCGCATGGAAGGGCGTGGCCTGCACGCTGCGGTGTGCCAGGTCGACGGTGGTCGGTGGCTGAGCCTCGAAGGTCCGGTTCGCCTGCTGACGGATGACGACGGTGTCCGCGCCGGCGTCGAGGGTTATGCCGCCCGGTACCGCCAACCGAAGGAACGGACCGATCGCGTCGTGATCGAGATCGCCGTCGAACGCATCCTCGGCCGCGGCTGACCGCGTCGATGTCGGTGCCGGCCGCGGCTGGCGTCAGCCGACGTCGCGATTCCAGGGGAGGTCGGCCAGCCACCGCTGCGCGGCAGGATGAGGATCCATCGGCGTGTCGTCGCTCGACCGTTCGAGCCGGGGATCGTGACGCGTCTGGCAGCCGGGGCAGTAGTACAGGATCCGCCGGTGCTCGCCCATTCGACGACACTCGATGGTGTCGGTACACCTCGCACAACGTTGGCCGTTGCGGCCATAGACGGCGAGACCGCCCTTGATCGACGGCGCAGTGACACGACTCGCGTGGTGCAGATTCGCGCGCAGCATCCGTGCTGCGGTGTTCACGACCCGGATGGCGTCGCGTTCGCTGAGCGCACCGACGGGGGCATACGGGCTCAGTTCTGTGGCCCAGAGCACCTCGCACCGGTAGACGTTGCCCACCCCGCACATGACACGTTGGTCGAGCAGCACCTCGCCGATTCGAACCGTCGGATCGGCCGACGTGAGCAGCAGGTTGACCACCGCACCGAGATCGGTGTCGGCCTTGCAGAGATCGGGTCCCAGACGTCCCATGCCGGGGTGGCGGCGCTTGTCGGCCCGCCGGTACGTCTCGACGTGCGGAGCGTTGAAGCACACCGCCACCCAGTCCTCGACCTCGATCGCGGCGCGCATCTGCGTGTACGGCCGACGCCAGTTGTCGCCCCGGTGATACAGATGCCACGAACCGGTCATGCGCATGTGCGTGTCGAGTACGAGCCCGTCGTCCCACTCGATCACGAGATGCTTGCCGTGGCTCTCGACCGACTCGATGACACGACCCGCACGGGGCACGGGGCCGACCAGACGAGGCGCATCGAAACGAAGCATCGTTTTGCCGGCGAGCGCTGTTCTCAGGGCACTGGCCGACCGATGGATCGTGTCGCCTTCGGGCATCGAACGATCATGGTACGCCAGATACCAGGGTTGCGGCCGGGATACCCGGAGGCGACTCGTAGCCTCGACCACCGATGCCTGCCGCCGACGACGACCGCCACGAACCGTCGGGTGCCGACATCACCGTCACCGCCGTGCGCAAGGCGATCCCGTTGTTCATTCCCGCGGTCCCGTTCGCACTGGTGCTCGGCGTGGCGATCACCGATTCGGCGATGCCGACGGCGGCGGCGTGGTCGACCAACGTGGCGATCTTCGCCGGAGCAGCACAGTTGGCAACGGTGAGCCTGGCCGCCACGGCGACGTGGCTCACGCTCGTGGCGACTGCAGCGGTGATCAACCTTCGTCACGTGATGTACAGCGCTGCGCTGTCGCCGCGATTCGAGGATCAGCCGCGCTGGTTCCGATGGGTGGGTCCCTTCTTCCTCATCGACCAACTCTTCGCGCTCACCAGTGTGCGCATCGACATGCCGGGACCGGGCTGGCGACGCTTCTACCTCAGCGCCGGCATCTTCTATTTCGTCTCGTGGACGGCCACCGTGTCGCTCGGACTGGTCGTCGGCTCGTCGATCCCGACCGAGTGGCGGCTCGGCGTGGCACCAGCGATCATGTTCGCCGGCCTCGTCGTGCTGGGGCTGACGAACCGGCCCGGGATCGTCGCGGCCGTGGTCGGCGCC
>JBGTIA010000051.1:0-2502 GCA_041745835.1 Ilumatobacteraceae bacterium
CGATCTGCTCGAATACTCGCGATCCGGCGGAACAGCGCTGATCCGCCGTCGCGTCGACACAGGAGCATTGCTGCGCTCAACACTCGCCGACCTCGACGTGGCCATCAACGAGATCGATGCCGTGGTCGACATCGCAGACGAGCTTCCCATCGTGAGCGGCGATCCCGCCCAGTTGTCGCTGGTGTTCCACAACTTGTTGTCAAACGCTCTCAAGTTCGTCGAGCCTCACACGGCTCCCCGTGTTCGGGTGTCCGCGACACGTGGTAACGGCGAGTGGTGCTTTCGCGTCGAGGACAACGGCATCGGCATCCCCGAGACACACAGGACGCGAGTCTTCTTGATGTTCAAGCGACTCCACGGGCGCGCCGACTATCCGGGGACGGGCATCGGGTTGGCCCTGTGCCACAAGATCGTTTTCCGGCTCGGTGGGCGGATCTGGTTGGAGGACCGAACGGATTCGGGCGCGGGGTCAGTGTTCTGCTTCACCGTGCCTGACGGGGCGCCGACGGAGGTGGTGTGAATGCATTCCGACATTCAGATCCTTCTCGTCGAGGACAACCCCGGCGATGTTCGACTGACCGTCGAAGCTTTGCGGGGCGCCAAGGTCGCCAACGAACTCCACGTCGTCACCGACGGCGAGTCGGCTATCGACTACCTCCGTCAGCGGGGGCAGTACGTCGATGCACTTCGACCCGACATCGTCCTGTTGGACCTGAACCTGCCACGGATGGAGGGCCGAGAGGTGCTCGCCGAAATCAAGGCGGACGAGGAGCTGGCAAAGATCCCGATCATCATCCTCACGTCGTCGTCGGCCGACGACGACATTCAGCAGGCTTACGCTTTGCACGCCAACTGTTTCGTGACCAAGCCCGTCGACTTCACCGAGTTCATCGCAGCCGTTCGATCACTCGAGGGCTTCTGGTTGAAGATCGTGCGGCTCCCGTGACCACCGCCGTCAGTTCACGCCCATTGGTCGGCACTGCTGTGCGGGTGTTGCTGGTCGAAGACAACGACGGTGATGCCCGACTTGCCGAGCTGATGTTGGAGGGAACGTTCGGTCCCGACATCACGCTGGACCGTGCTCGGACGCTCGCGGAGGCGATCGCACAGGTGCGCGTCAACGCCCCGGACTGTGTCGTGCTGGATCTCGGCCTCGCAGATGCCGAGGGCCTGGAAGGCGTCCGCGCCATCAAGAGCGTCGCACCGGCGGTCGCAATCGTCGTACTCACCGGCACGTCCGACGGCGACCTTGGCTCGCAAGCTGTCGAGGCCGGTGCGCAGGACTACCTGATCAAGGGCAGCACGAAAGACGAAGCGCTGACCCGATCGATCCGCTACGCAGTTCTCCGAAAGAACAGCGAGGCGCTCGAAGCGCGTCTCCACCAGGCGCAGAGCCTGGGTCAGCTCGCCGGTGGTGTGGCACACGACTTCAACAACCTTCTCTGCGCGATCCAGAACTATGCAGAGTTCGTCGGCACTGAGATCGAAAAGCTCGACCTGCCAGCCGCCAAAGCGGAAACCATCCGCCACGACGTCAGCCAGATCGGACGGGCCGTCGAGCGTGGGACCGCACTCACCCGCCAGTTGCTCTCGTTCGGACACCGCTCGGTGGTCCGCCAAGAGTTGATCTCGCTCAACGACGTGATCAGCAACGTCGAGGAGCTACTGCGGCGCACGATCGGCGAGGACATCGAACTCGGCGTACGACTGTCCGAACAGCCCACCACCATCCTCGCCGACAGCGGACACATCGAACAGGTGCTGATGAACCTCGCCGTCAACGCGCGCGATGCGATGCCTGGCGGCGGAACCCTGTCGATCGACTCCTCGGTGATCGACGTGGACGATGTGTTCATCGAAGGGTTCAAAGGCGTCAAATCGGGGCGGTACGTGCGTTTGCGGGTGAGCGACACCGGCCACGGGATGGCGCCCGAGATCATGCAGCACGCCTTCGATCCGTTCTACACGACCAAGCCGACGGGTGAGGGAACCGGTCTGGGACTCGCGACGGTCTATGGCATCGTCACGCAGGCCGGTGGGTTCGTGCAGCTCTACTCCGAGATCGAACTCGGCACCAGCCTCACGGCGCTCTTCCCGGCCGCCAACGGCGACCCGGTCGAACACCCCGTTACCGAGGCCGCCCCTCCGAGGCTCGGCACCGAGACCGTGCTCGTAGTGGAAGACGAGGAGGCAATGCGCGACGTCACCAGCCGCATCCTGCGTCGCAACGGATACAACGTGCTGGTCGCCTCGAACGGGTTGGAGGCGATCGAGCTGGTGCATCGACACACGTACCCCATCGATCTCCTCCTCACCGATGTGGTCATGCCGCAGATGTCCGGCAAAGAAGTCGCCGAACGGGTGCGGGCGATGCGGCCCGGCACCCGGGTGGTGTTCATGTCCGGGTACGCCGAGCGGGTGCTGTCCAACAAGGGCTCCCTCGATCCCAACGTCGTGCTGGTCGAGAAGCCGTTCTCCGAAGCGACCATCCTCGCCGGCATC
>JBGTIA010000052.1:0-4498 GCA_041745835.1 Ilumatobacteraceae bacterium
CAGTTCGACGTGCTCCACTTGCACGAGCCGCTCGCACCCGGGCCGACGTCCACGGCGCTGATGGTGCATTCGGCACCCACGGTCGGGACGTTCCACGCCGCAGGCACCTCGGCGAGCTACCGGATCCTCGGTCCGGCGCTGACCCGCCTGATCCGCCGCATCGACCACAAAGTCGTCGTGTCGAAGGACGCGCTGGCACTGGTTCAGAGCCACCTCGGTGGCGAGTACGAGGTGCTGTTCAATGGTGTCGAACTCGACGCGATCCGCTCGATCGCTCCGTGGCCCCACGAGCGGTCACAGGTCCGTCCTACCGTGTTCTTCTGCGGTCGACACGAGGAACGCAAGGGTCTGCGGGTCCTGATCGACGCCGTGGTCCACACGAACCTGGACGTGGACGTGTGGATCGGCAGCGACGGACCCGACACCGCCGAGCTGACGGCGTCGACCGCTGGCGACGACCGTTTCCACTGGCTGGGGAGGGTGACCGACGCCGAGAAGTTCGCCCGGCTGCGCACCGCGGACGTGTTCTGTGCCCCGTCGCTGCACGGCGAGTCCTTCGGTGTGGTGCTGATCGAGGCGATGGCCGCGGGAACGACCGTGGTGGCGAGCTCGCTCGACGGGTACCGCAACGTCGCAACCCATGACGTCGATGCCCTGCTCGTCGAGCCGGGCCACGTCGATGCGCTCGGCGAAGCGCTCCGACGAGCGGTGACCGATCACGAACTCGCCCGCCGTCTCCGTCAACGCGCCGACGTCCGGACAGAAGGTTTCGCCATGACGGCGTTGACCGACCGCTACCTCGAGATCTACCGATCGATCTGCCCATCCTCCCACTGACCGATCCGGTCGCCGTAGACTCCGTCCAATGATTCCTCTCATCATCGTGATCGTCGTCGTGGTGATCCTGGTGGGGTTCCTGATCATCTCGTACAACGGACTGGTCCGATCGCGCAACCAGGTGGAGAACGCCTGGTCCCAGATCGATGTCCAGCTGAAGCGTCGGATCGACCTCATCCCCAACCTCGTCGAAACCGTCAAGGGGTACGCCGCCCACGAGCGCGAAACCCTCGAAGCGGTCATCAATGCCCGCAACACCGCCATGGCGGCACCCGACACGCCGCCGGCGCAAGCCGAAGCCAACAACATGCTGACCGGCGCATTGCGGCAGCTCTTCGCGCTCAGCGAGGCGTATCCCGACCTCAAGGCCAACCAGAACTTCCTCGCCCTGCAGGAGGAGCTGACCGCCACCGAGGGTCGCGTCGCCTACGCACGCCAGTTCTACAACGACAGCGTGCTGACCTACGACAACAAGCTCGAATCGTTCCCGACGGTGCTGATCGCGAAGATGTTCAACTTCGAGCCGAAGGAGTACTTCGAGGCCGAAGAGCAGGCCCGCGTGGTCCCCACGGTCGAGTTCTGAACCCGGCCCGATGTTCGAACTGATCAGATCGAACAAGCGGCGCAGCGCGCTGCTCGTCGCCGGTTTCGTCCTCTTCATCGCGTTGGTCGGCGCGGCGATCGGTGCCGTCGTCGGCAACGGGATCGCCTTCACGCTCGCAGCGCTCGTATTCAGCGGCGTCATTGCGTTCGCGTCGTATTGGCGTGCCGACAAGATTGCATTGGCGGTCAGTCGGGCGCGGCCCGCCCCGCCCGAGGAGTACCAGCGGTTGCACAACCTCGTCGAGGGGCTGTGCATCGCCGGCGGACTCCCGAAGCCGGGCGTCTACATCATCGACGACCCCGCGCCGAACGCATTTGCCACCGGCCGCAACCCGAATCACGCCGCAATCGCCGTCACCACCGGCCTGCTCGAGAAGATGAACCGGGTCGAGCTCGAAGGCGTCGTTGCTCACGAACTGAGTCACATCCGCAACTACGACATCCTGGTGTCGACGCTCGCCGTGGTGATGGTCGGCGCCGTCGCCCTGATGGCCGACCTCGCGATCCGCACGATGTGGTGGAACGGCGGTCGAATTGCCCGACGTGGCGATCAGGGCAACGGCAACAACCCGCTCGCCTACGTCGGCATCATCCTGCTGATCACGGCGCCGATCATCGCCAAGATCATGCAGGCGACGATCTCGCGGAGTCGAGAGACCCTGGCCGACGTCAGCGCCTGCCAGCTGACCCGCTATCCGCCCGGGCTGATCTCCGCGCTCGAGAAATTGAAAGACGACACGACGGTGACGCATTCGGCGTCCACGGCTACGGCACACTTGTGGATCGAACAGCCGATGAGTGGCGTCGGTGACGACGGCAAGCTCGGTGGCGTCCATCGCATGTTCGACACCCACCCCCCGCTCGACGAGCGAATCGCACTCTTGAGAGAGCTCTGATGAAACTGATACGCCCCCTCAACCGATCGATGGCCGCCCTCGCCGCACTCGCACTCGTCGCTGCAGCATGCGGTGGCGGCGGCGACGAGTCGGCCGACTCGACCGCTGCGTCGACGTCCACCTCCACGACGTCCACCACCACGACCGTCAAGGCAACGACGACCTCGTCGTCGTCGACCACCTCGACAACCGTGCCCGAGGCGATCCGCCAGCCGCTCACCGGCGAGCCGCTCGGCAGCACCGAGGAGATCATTGCCCGCCCCGCACTCGTTGCGAAGATCGACAACAACGCCGTCGCCGTGCCCAACCACAGCGGGCTCGCCGTCGCCGACATCGTGTTCGAAGAGGTCGTCGAGGGTCGAACCACGCGGTTCGCGGCAGCGTTCCATTCGCAGAGCTCCGACCCGATCGGACCCATCCGTTCCGGACGTACCCAGGACGTCGACCTGTTCACGTCGTTCTTCTTCCCGCTGTTCGTCTGGAGTGGCGGGAACCCGGGTGTCACGCGAGCGATCAACGACTCGACGCTGATCAACATGGGTCCGAACAACGCCAGCGGCTACTACCGCGGGCCCGGTGGTGCGCCGCACAATTTCTTCACGTCCACCGACGTGATCTGGGAGCAGGCGCCCGGCGACGAGCCGATCCCGCCCCGCCAGCAGTTCGTCTACCTCGAAGCGGAGGAGACCTTCGGGGGCGACGCCGCCGGCGGTGTGAAGATTCGAGTCGGCAGCGAGAACATCGAATGGACCTGGAACCCCGAGTTCTCCAAGTTCGATCGGTCGCAGCGTGGTCGAGCCCATGACGACAAGCTGTTCGGACGCATCCGCTCCACCAACGTCGTCGTGATGGGGGTCCAGTACCTGCGCAGCAGCGTCGACCGGAACAGCCCCGAGGCGCAGACCGTCGGGACGGGGCCGGTCTGGGTGTTCAATGACGGCAAGGTCACGGTCGGTTCCTGGACCCGCGAGGTCAACACCGAGCCCCTCTCGTTCGTGACCGCCGATGGTGCACCGATCGCACTCGCGCCCGGTAACACGTGGATCGAGCTGGCCGACAACGTCGACGTCGAAGCCGGTGGGGTCGAGGTGTTGCTCGCGGCACCACCCGCACCGTGAGCTGACCGCAGCAGAACACCCGTGACGAAAGTACGATGACACGATGACTGGTAGCACCGGAACCTTCCCCGTCAAGCGTGGACTCGCCGAGATGATGAAGGGCGGCGTCATCATGGACGTCGTCACCGCGGGGCAGGCCAAGATCGCCGAGGACGCCGGCGCCGTGGCCGTGATGGCCCTCGAGCGGGTGCCCGCCGACATCCGACGCGACGGCGGGGTCGCTCGCATGAGTGACCCGGAGATGATCGAAGGTATCCAAGCTGCTGTGTCGATCCCGGTGATGGCCAAGGCCCGCATCGGTCACTTCGTCGAGGCGCAGATCCTCCAAGCCCTCGGCGTCGATTTCATCGACGAGTCCGAAGTGCTCACGCCCGCCGACGAGACCCACCACATCGACAAGTTCGCCTTCGACGTTCCCTTCGTGTGCGGCGCCACCAACCTCGGCGAGGCGCTTCGGCGCATCTCCGAAGGTGCGGCCATGATCCGCTCGAAGGGCGAGGCCGGTACCGGCAACGTCGTCGAAGCCGTCCGTCACCTGCGAAACATCATCGGTGACATGCGCAAGATCACCCAGGCCGACGAGGCCGAGCTGTTCCAGTGGGCCAAACACCTCCAGGCCCCGCTGCCGCTCGTCCAGGAGATCGCCGAAACAGGCAAGCTCCAGGTGCCGCTGTTCTGTGCGGGGGGCTTGGCCACGCCCGCCGACGCCGCGCTGGCGATGCAGCTCGGCGCCGAGGCGGTCTTCGTCGGATCCGGCATCTTCAAGTCGGAGGACCCATCGCCGCGCGCCAAGGCGATCGTCGAGGCCACCACGCACTTCAACGACGCCGACATCCTCGCGAAGGTGAGTCGCGGTCTCGGCGCTCCGATGACCGGCATCGGGATGGACGAGATCAACGAGCGATATGCCGAACGGGGCTGGTGACACCCGCACTCCCGGGTCCGGCCTCACGGTCGGTGTGCTCGCCCTCCAGGGAGCATTCGACGTCCACCGTCAACGTCTGGAACAGCTCGGCGCCGCTGCGCCGCTCGTTCGGACGCCCG
>JBGTIA010000053.1:0-3137 GCA_041745835.1 Ilumatobacteraceae bacterium
CGACGCGCTCAGCGGCTGTCGCGGCGCGCCTGGTTGCGGGCCCCCGACGACTTCTTCGACGCCTGGCGAGCCTTCGACGTGGAACGGCCGCTCGGCGCTCGACCACTCGTGGTGCCGGACTCGACCTTCGAGCCGCCCGCGCTGCCACCGTTCTTCACCGGTGACCCCTTCGCCGCCTTCGCTGCAGCGAGCCGTTCGCTCTTGAGTTCCTTGGCGGTCGCGCGTGCGGCCGTGCCGAGGGCGGTCGCCACTCGCGCCAGCGCATCTTCGAGAATCTCCGCCTTGCGCTTGGTGCGCTGGTTCGACGTCGACGTGCCGGCGCGTGACGACTTCGCTGCGACGAGGTCGCCGGATTGGCGCCGGTAGAGCTTCGTGTACTTCGTGCGCGCTCGGCGCACACGCGTGAGGAGCTTGTCGAGTTCGTCCTCGTCGAGAAGGGTCAGTCGGTCGCGCTCGGTCTGCACGAGCAGGGTCTGCTCGGCGGAGTTGAACAGGTGGAGTTCGGTCGGATTCATCGCTGGTCCTCCGGGTTCGTTGTGGTCCATGATGTTCGCACATCGTGTTTCTCGCTGACGGTGACGTGCGCGAGACGTGCTTCAGAGCGGCCAGACCAGCGGCAGGTAGAAGACCACCACGAGCCCGTAGGCGATGAGGATCGGCAGGCCGAACTTCCAGTAATCCGTGAAGCGGTATCCGCCCGGCCCCATGACCATCAGGTTGGCCGGGGTGGTGATCGGGAGCAGGAACGCTGCCGAGGTCGAGACACCGACGGCCATCATCACGGGCTGGGTCGCAACGTCGAGATCGGCGGCCGCCGACAACGCGATGGGAATCACGATCAACGCGGTGGCCGTGTTGGAGATGACCGCACCGACGACGGCCGACAGCACGAAGATCCCGAACAGCAGCACCCGCGGATGCGAGCCGTCGGCGAGGTCCACCAGGATGTCAGCAGCCCGACCTGCGGCGCCGCTGACCTCCATCGCCGTCGACAGTGGGATCATGCCGGCGACGAGGAACACCGTCGTCCACGAGATGCCCCGGTAGGCCTCGCTCGGGGTCAGCACGCTGAGCCCGACGATCGCACTCGCTGCGAGCAGCGCAGCCACCGCGGCGGGAACGGCACCCGAGGCGAGTAGTACGACCATCACGCCCGTGACGATCAACGCCGTCGTCGAGCGTGGCCCGAGCGGGACGGCCTGGCTCCTCACCTGCTGCGGATCGTCGATGGCGAGCACCTCGCTGTCGGTCTCGATCTCGTGCCAGTCACCTTGGACGAGCAGCACGTCGCCCGCCGCCAATTTCATCGCCCGGGGACCGAGGTCCTGTCCTCGTCGTTGGATCGCGAGCACGACGAGGTCGCCACTCGGGGTCACCATGCCGGGAAACGCAGTGGTCCCGATGAAGTCCGATCGGGGCGGCACGACCACTTCGACGACGCCGACACGCTTGCCGACCAGATCGGGATCGACGATGAAGGGATGTGCAGCTCGTTGGAGCCCGATCGAGGACTCGACCTCGTCGATCGATGCGGTCGGTCCGCGAACGATCACGACGTCGCCGACTTCGACCGAATCCGGCAGCGACAATCCGGCGTCGGTCTCGACACCCACCAGATCGACGTCGTCCGGGAGGAGCTCGACGACGTCGTTCGCCGACTGTCCGACGACCATCGTGTCGGCCGTGACGTCGTAGCGAACCACGTCGCCCTGGCGGAGGTACGCCATCTCCAGCGTTCTGGCGTGTGCGCTCAGATCGGGTGGCAGGGTGGGCGGTGTCCGCTTCGGCAACAGGCGCGAACCAAGAATCAACGTGACCGCGATGACGATCGCGAGGAGCGGGACGCCCACGAGTGCGTACTCGAAGAAGTTGAACCTGCCAGCTCCGGCGCCGTCGGCGGCGTCGGAGATCAACACGTTCACCGGTGTGCCGGTCAAGGCGAGCATCGAGCCGGCATGGGCGGCGAATGCCAGCGGCATCATGAGCTGCGACGTCGGCAGCCCGAGTCGGACGGCGACCACGACCACCATCGGCAGCAGCGCGGCGACGGCGCCGTTCACGCTGATGATCGAGGTCAGCGCTGCCGAGAGTAACATCGTGGACACCAGCAGCCTGCGAGTGTCGTCGCCGGCGAGGCCGATCAACCGTTGACCGGCCCATGCGGTGACGCCGGTCGCCTCGAGCGCGGTGCTGACCACGAACAAAGCCCCGATGAAGATCACCGTCCGGTCGCCGAAACCCGCCAGCGCCTGGTCGACGTCGAGCACCCCGGTGGCCGCCAACGACAGCGCGACGCCGATCGCGACGATCTCGACAGCCACCTTGCTGCTGGCGAACAGCAGGACCGACACGCCCAGAATCGTGAAGACGACCGCCATGTCGGACACGGTGTCAAAAGTAGCGTCGACCTTGCGCCGAATGAACGTGGGAGCGTCGACCGCCACCCTGATCCGTTGGCCGGAAACACCGGTCACGCCGAGGTGGGCGCGGCTCCACGGCCGGTACACTTGTCGCTCGTGCCTGCGCCGGAGCGCGCGTCACGACACAGCGATCAGTCAAACGATCACGACCCCCAGTCGCCCCTTGACACGGAAGTGAAGTAGCAGATGGCCAAGCGAGAGTTCCCCCTGGAGCGCACCCGGAACATCGGGATCATGGCGCACATCGACGCCGGCAAGACCACCACGACCGAGCGCATCCTCTTCTACACCGGCAAGAGCTACAAGATCGGTGAGGTCCACGACGGCGCCGCGACCATGGACCACATGGCGCAGGAGCAGGAGCGTGGCATCACGATCACCTCCGCTGCCACCACCTGTGTCTGGAGCGACCACCGCATCAACATCATCGACACCCCGGGCCACGTCGACTTCACGATCGAGGTCGAGCGGTCGCTGCGAGTCCTCGACGGCGCAGTTACCGTGTTCGACTCGGTCGCCGGCGTCGAGCCGCAGACCGAGACCGTGTGGCGTCAGGCCAACAAGTACAACGTCCCGCGCATGTGCTTCGTCAACAAGATGGACCGCATCGGCGCCGACTTCTACCGCACTGTGCAGATGGTGGAAGATCGTCTCCAGGCGAATCCCCTCGTGCTCCATCTGCCCATCGGCGCGGGCGGTGCCGAAGCGGTCAAGGCC
>JBGTIA010000054.1:0-2047 GCA_041745835.1 Ilumatobacteraceae bacterium
GAGGGTAGCCAGTGCCCGCCAATCGATTGGCGGCGTGTCGACACTTCACGGTCGGGCCACTCGGACGCGATTGCCGTGACTCCAGGCGGGCGACCCATCCCCGATTCAACGACGCGATTCCCGAGCGCAGCAGTAGGGCCGGACTGCAGTGGTAGTCGGTTGGCGGAAGTCGGGTTACGGCGCTCGCGTTATGTGCGCTGCCGCCGGAACCTCCGGTGCGCGGGCTTGCCGGATCACGCCTGGTTCGAACAGCTTCCTGCGGCGCGAGGATGCGCTGGACCCGAGCCGCAACGGGATCGTCGTAACGGTGACGCAGCATCAGACATACTCCGGGTGATGGCTTGGTGGCCCGAGGACCAGTGGCGCCGAATGTGGGACGGCGACGAGTGCGGAATGTGCACCGAGGCGCCGCTGGCAACCAACCCGTTCGGAGACTTGATCCTGGAGACGGACTGGAGCTACGTGCGTCTCGGCATCAACCAAACCCAAGCGGGCTACTCCGTGGTGATCGCCAAACGACACGCACCCGAACTCCACCACCTCACACCGGACGAGAGATGTGGCTTCTGGAACGACGTGGCAACGATGGGTGAGGTGATCTACGAACTCTTCTCACCAGTGAAGTTGGCCAATCTCTCGATGGGCTTCCGTATGCCCCACGTCCATTGCCACGTACTCCCGCAGTACCAACATGACGACCCGTTCAGCCTCCTGAATCCGCAAGACGGCGATGTGCGTTTACCAGAAGCGGAGTGGGCCGAGCGCGTCCAGGCGGTTCGGACAGCTTTCGTGGCAGCCATCTCCGGATGAAGCGCCGATCCGCTACGAGACGCTGCACCGAAGGGATACTTGGCAGATGCGCATTGTTCTCGTCACTGGAACAGTGGGCGTCGGGAAGTCGACAACTGGATACGCAGTCGCCGAGCGCGCAGCATCGCAAGGACGCTCGGCAGCGTTCCTCGATGTCGACGAGCTCTCGCGCCTATGGCCCGCTCGAACTGCCGACCCATTCAACACCGACCTCATCCTCCGCAACCTTGCGTCGCTCGTCGGGAACTACGCCGATGCTGGCGCTGAGCTGCTCGTGTTGGCCTGGGTGGTGCAAGACACCGACGCACTCGTTCGGCTTGAAGAAGCCGTCGGAGCATCCGTCGTGGCGATCCGGCTCTGTGCTCCGGCGTCGACCCTTGAAGCGCGGCTGAGGCAACGACACCAAGGAGCCGAGCTCGAAGGACTGGCCTGGCACCTCGACCGCGCTCCCGAGCTGGTTGCAATTCAAGATCGTGGGCTACAGCTGCCGATCGTCGACGCGTCAGGTTCGATCAGCGAGACCGTCGACGCAGTCCTTGGAACTATCGGCTGAGCGCCAGCGGTGTTCGTCGCGACAGGCGAGCGGCCCGAGCGACTTCCCTGAACGTCGGCGCCGCCCGGCCCGACAATCGCGACAAGCTTCATGAACCCCCAAGTGGCCTCGCGCGAGTGCCCGAGGTTGCAGCGTCGGCGACGGGATTACGTGGTGCGCTACTTGGGCCGCAGTGCGGCGGTCATCACGAGACCTCCGACGGATTATCGAGCGTCGTTACCGAGCACCTGGACGACGACGCTCGCGTAGTTGCGTCGAACGCGCATAGCGGGCGGTCTGCGCTTCTCTCCGCCGGGGCATGTGCCCCTGGTTGCCGGTTCTGCCCGCCGTATGGTCATTGGCGTGCACCAGGGGCGTTCGACGGTTGCGCGACTTGCTACCTGCTCTCGACGGTCGGGAATGTCCACGTTCCGTCGAGGATCTCGGTATGTGGCCGGTAGAGGCGCACGAGGTAGTTCCAACCCTCGGTCAGAGGCAGGCAGTTGCGCCGCTCGTCATTGCAGCCTCCGAGGTTGACCGTGATCGACCCGTCGTCGTTCTTGGCAGCAGTGATGCTGTTGATGCTGTTCGAGTTGTGGTCGTTCGGTTCGAAGAACCCGTCGGCGTTGTACATCGAGATCGACCAGAACGCGTCGACGGGGACCTCGTTGACGTGAATCGAGTAGTTGCCGGGCGGGAGGCCGG
>JBGTIA010000055.1:0-3358 GCA_041745835.1 Ilumatobacteraceae bacterium
CGGGGTTGCAGGTGTTCTGCGCGGTGTTGGCGTGGTCGCGGATCCGGTTCGTGCGCGTCGCTCGCGATCAGACCGCGGCGACCACGTTGGCGATGCTGGCCGAGTGCTTCGATGAGCTCGGTGGGGTGCCGGCCAAGGTGCTGACGGATCGGATGGGCTGTCTCAAGGGTGGCACGGTCGCCGGGGTGATGATCCCGACACCGGACTTCGTCAGGTTCGCGACGCACTACCGGTTCGCACCGGACTTCTGTCATCCGGGTGATCCGGAGTCGAAAGGGATCGTGGAGAACCTGGTCGGCTACGCGCAACGCGACATCGTCTGGCCCGCCGATGTCGACGACCTCGCCGTGCTCAACGAGGTGAGCCGTGACTGGTGCGCCGAGGTCAACGGTCGGGTGCATTCTGAGACGTGCGCGATCCCGAACGTGCGCCTGGTCGAGGAGCAGGCGTTGTTGCGTCCGTTGCCGATGCTGCGTCCGAGGATCGGCCGTTCCGAGCTCCGCAAGGTCGACAAGTTGTCGACGATTCGGGTTGCGTCAGCGCGTTACTCGGTCCCGCACCGCCTCGTCGGTGTCACCGTCGAAGCGGTCACCTTCGACGGCCGGGTCCGGATCTACGACCTCGACGGTGACCTCGTCGCGGAGCACACCCAGCTCGCCCCTGGTGAAGCAGCGGTGCTCGATGAGCACTACCCGACCCCACGGCGCGCACCATCACGCGGCCCGCGAGCACGCACCGCAGCCGAACGGGAGTTCCTCTCGTTGGGTGAGCCAGCCGAAGCGTTCATCCGTCAAGGCGCGGCGGCCGGCTCGACGATGCTGCCCAAAGAGATCATCGAGATCGTCGACGAGCTCATCCCCGCCCACGGTGCTGACGCGGTCGCTCGCGCTGTTGAACGCGCCGCCCGCTTCGGACGCTTCAAGGCCGCCGATGTCCGCTCGATCCTGGCGATCGGAACCGCTCTGCCCGAACCCGTCACCAGCGGCGACCGAGTCGTCGTCGAGCTCCCCGCCGCCCAGGTCCGCTCGTTCAACGCGTACGCCATGGAGAACCTCGCATGAACCGCGAGCCGATCCCACTCGCAGCCGACGTCGAAGCCGGACTGCGCCGCCTGCGACTCGCCGCGATCCGCCGTCAAGCACCAGACGTGTTGGCCACCGCGAAAGCGCAACGCTGGACACCCGACGAGATCCTGCGGGTCCTCGTCGAAGCCGAGATCGCCTCGCGCGACGAGTCGAACACCCGCAACCGGATGACCGCCGCGCGGTTCCCGATCGACAAAACCCTCGACGAGTTCAACCTCACCGAATCATCGATCCCGGCCGCCAGCCACGACTACCTCGTCACGCTCGAGTGGATCCACCACCACGAGAACCTGTGCCTCGTCGGACCCGCCGGCACCGGCAAAACCCACTACCTCATCGGGCTCGGCCGCGCCGCCGTCACCGCCGGGCACAAGGTCCGCTACTTCACCGCCGTCGAACTCGTCGAACACCTCTACCGCGCCGTTGCTGACAACACCGTCGGCAAAGCCATCGAGACGGTGTGCCGCAACGACTTGATCATCATCGACGAAATCGGGTTCGCCCCCTTGGACCACACCGGCTGCCAACTGCTGTTCCGGCTCGTCGCCGCCGCCTACGAACGCCGATCGATCGCCATCGGATCACACAGCCCGTTCAACGACTGGGGCCGCTTCCTGCCCGACCAACCCACCGCCGTCAGCCTGCTCGACCGGCTCTGCCACCACGCCCACATCATCACCACCACCGGCGACAGCTACCGACTCACCCACCGAACCACCCGAAAGGAGGCCTGACACCCGAGGACTTTCGTTGGCCACCAGCGAGGACTGCGGATGGCCACCAGCGAGGACAACAACTTGGCCATTGACAGGCGTTGAGTTGATGCTCCAAGACGCTGCCGGGCCGGGCCGCCGGTTCCGTACGGCGCCGCTCGATCCGCCGTTCGGGCGGGGTGTGAACTTCCAGTTGCGGGTGGACGACGTCGACGAGGTGTATCGCCGCGCCATCGACGCGGGCGCCGAGATCGTGATCCCGATCGAGGACCGCTGGTACCGGGTCGACGTCACCGTACCGGGACGCGGCCGCTGGCACACGACCGGCCCGACCGAGGCAGGCAACCGCCAGTTCGTGCTCGCCGACCCGAACGGCTACCTCTGGCGACCATTCCGAGATCTCGGCACACGCTCCACCACCTGATCCACTACCGCGCTCGCCCGAGTCGAGGGAGTGCCCCGGAACGCCGGAACGAGGCCGCGTCACCTCCCGCCGATCTATGCCCAGCTAGACGAGTAGTTCCAAGGGATTCGCGCGCTCCGCGCGATCATCCACCTTGCACGATGGCGAGGGTGTCCATGATCAGGGGGCTTCAACAGACCCTGATCCCGGAGGAACAGCGAATGAACCCTGACCTGGACACCCTCGCGACCCGACTCTACGTCACGATCGACGACTTGCTGATCGAACACCCACAGTGGGCGCCGGAACGTCCGGTTGTCGGGATCGCCCCGAAGCTCACTGATGCGGAACTGTTGACCTTGGCCGTGCTGCAAGCCTTGCTGGGGTTCACCTCCGAAGCACGTTTCATCCGTCACGCCCACGCCCACCTGCGCCCATGGTTCTCGTACCTGCCAGATCGGCCCGGCTACAACAAGCGGCTCCGCCATAGCGGAGAACTCTTCCAGCACGTCATCGCTCATCTCGCCCGAGCCTGCCCTTCATGGAACGATGACCTCTGGCTCGTGGACTCCACCCCCGTCGAGTGCGGCCGCAGCCGAGAGACCGTGAAGCGATCCGATCTCGCCGGATGGGCCACCTACGGCTACTGCGCATCGCACTCCCGGTTCTTCTGGGGTTTGCGCCTCCACCTGATCACCACGCCGTCAGGACTGCCCGTTGCTTACGCGCTCGCGGGCGCGAAGACCGACGAACGCGACACCGCGCTCGACATGATCGCTCTGGATCCCGAACTCCACCGGGCCGGCCAGGTCCTGATGGCCGACAAGGGCTACCGGCGCGCCAGCTTCGAGACCGAACTCGCCGACGTCGGCATCACCCTCATTCGCCCCACGTTCGGCTCCGAGCAACCTCGACCGCTCCAACGGTTCCTGCGACCGTTCCGTCAGATCATCGAGTCGGTCAACCAGACCCTGAAAGCCCAACTCGACCTCGAACGCCACGGCGCACGAACCAAACCAGGCGTCTGCGCCCGAGTCCTACAACGCCTCCTCGCTCTCACCGCCGCGATCTGGCACAACGAAACCACCGGCCGACCCGGACCCGCCCGATCACTCCTCGCCTACGACCACTGACACCCCTTGGAACCAATCATCTAG
>JBGTIA010000056.1:0-1608 GCA_041745835.1 Ilumatobacteraceae bacterium
CGCCATGGCCGGTGACGTCGCCACTGTCTGCGCTGCGGCCGCCGTGAGCCGGCCTCACCTGGTCGGACATTCGCTCGGCGGCGCCGTGGTCACCGCCGCCGGCTCGATGCTCGACGTGGCGAGCGTGGTCGACATCGACCAGTCACTGCAACTCGATTCGTTCAAGGCGCAACTCGCTCCCGCCGAGGAGATGCTGCGTGACCCGGCGCAGTACCACCTGGTCGTCGACGCGATGTTCGAGATGATGATGGGCGAGCTGCTCCCGACAGACGAGCAGGCGCGGGTGAACGCGTTGCGGCGCGCCGACCACGAGGTGGTCCTGGGCGTGTGGGAATTGCTGCTGACGTTGCCGGTCGAAGAGATCGCCGCCACCGTCGACGCCGCGCTCGCCGGCTACCGCGATCGCAACGTGCCCTACCTCGCGTTGTTCGGCCTCGACCCGGGTGACGGCTACGCCGACTGGCTGAAGCAGCGGATCCGCGGCGCGGTGGTGGAGTACTGGGCCGACCACGGCCATTACCCGCACCTCGTCGACCCCGACCGCTTCGTCACCCGCCTCCGCGGGTTCTGGGCGACCTGACCGTCACCGATCAGCTACCAGGCGTCAGGGTCCTGATCGGCAGCGTTGGTCACGTCGCGCCAGGTCGCACCGACGTTGCCGCCGACCGGGAACCCGCCGCGTTCGTGCAGCATCTGTGCGGCGTGCATCAGGTTCCAGGTCATGATCGTGGCGTTCTTGTTCGTGAACTCGCGGCCGTATCCCGCCGGTGTGTCGGACCCTTCGACCTCATCGCCGTAGCTCGGTCCGGGCCCGATCTCACCCAGCCAGCCGCAGTCGGCCTGTGGCGGGATCGTGTAGCCGATGTGCGAGAGGGCGTAGAGCACCTGTGACGACACCGCCTTCACGCCGTCCTCGTTGCCGGTGACCACGCAGCCGCCGGTCTTGCCGTAGTAGAGATACTGCCCTGCGGCATTGGTGCGCGAGCTGTAGGCGTACAGTCGCTCGATCACCAGCGAGGTCACGCTCGCTGGTGCCCCGAGCCAGATCGGCGTGCCGATCACGAGGATGTCGGCGGCCATCACCTTCGCGTGGATCGCCGGCCAGTCGTCGCGGTCGTCACCGATCGTCGTCGTGTCCTCGACCATCCCGACGCCGATCCGGTGATCGAGCACGTGGAGCAGTTCGACGTCGACACCCTCGGTGTCCATGATCCCCGCGACCCTCGACAGGAGGCGGCGCGTGTGCGACGTAGACGCATCGCGCTGGAGGGAACAGTTGAGCAGCAGCGCTGACAATCCGGAGAACTGGGCCATAGTCGACCGTACCGCACCGGTCCGACCGGCGATCCGGCTCAGACGTCGGCGTAGACGGCGGGGCGCTTCTCGAAACCGGCCATGACCGCTTCGATCTGGTTCGGGGTGCCGATCTGGGCACCGATCAGTCGGCGCTCCTCGGCGAACTGCTCGGCGGCGCCGTCGCTGGCGAGACGATTGAACAGGGACTTGGCACCCCGAACCGCCCCTGGGCTCATCCCCGCGATCTCACGAGCCATCGTCATCGCATCGTCCTTCGGCGTGTCGCTCAGCTTGGTCACGATACCCATCTCG
>JBGTIA010000057.1:0-1501 GCA_041745835.1 Ilumatobacteraceae bacterium
GCATCGCCACCCATGCGGCGCGCCGGTGCATCGCCGGCATGTCGACGGGGATCGTGTACCGCGCCGCGAGGATGCGGGGCTCGTCGACCATCTCCTGCACGACCGCGTTCGTGTTCGCGCGGTGGAAGGTGTACGCGACGAGCGGTCGCGGAACCCAGGCAGGCGGACCTATCGCTGCGAGTCGTATCCACAGATCCCAGTCCTCCGTTCTCCGGAGATCCGGGTCGAACCCTCCCGCATCGGCGAGCACATCCGCCCGAACCACGACGTTCGACCCGCCGGAGGAGATCGGGTTGAAACGAGGGAGGCCGTCCAGCACCGCATCGGGAGGTGGAGGAGGGCCCCCACTCAACACCCGCAGTTCCGTGTCGACGTTCACGTCGCCCGCGTAGACCCACGTGGCGTTCGCGGCAGCGGCGGCCCGCAGCTGGAGCCACAGCTTCTCCGGCGACCACAGGTCGTCGTCATCGAGGAACGCGATCCACGACCCCCTGGCCGCGGCGATCCCACGGTTGCGTGCGGAGCTGACGCCCAAGGAGCGTTCGTTCCGGAGGTACCGCACGCCTTCGATGTCGGCGGTCGCGGCGAACGTCGCCTCGGCGTCCTCCGAGCCGTCGTCGACCACGACGATCTCGTGATCGGCGCCCCGCTGCGCACGAGCGCTCAGGAGCGCCCGCCTTAACACGACCGCTCGGTCCCGCGTCGGCACCACGACGGAGACCTCAGTCATCGTGGCTTCCGGGCAACGAGAACGACGTTCTTGCCGACGGGCGGGTTCCGGAGCACGCGTTGCGTGAACCGGCTCAGAGGCACGACCAGGCGATCGTAGGCCCATGTCGTCGATCCGGTGATGCCTGTATGGCGGAGGAACCGGTAGACGAGCCAATACGGAGGTACGCCCAACACGTCGAAATACCGACACGATTCGACGACCAGACCCGATGCTCGCACGACCTCCGAGAGCTCACGCAGGGAGTACCGGCGGTAGTGGCCGGCCTTGTGATCGAGGTCGCTGTAGAGCCACTCGTGCGCCGGGCCGAACACCAGGAGGGCACCGCCGGGGCGCAGGGCCCGAGCGGCGAGACTGACCTCCTCTCGGTCGTCGGCGATATGCTCGAGCACGTTCAGGTACAGGACCGCGTCGAACCGCTCGACCTCGACCGGATCGTCCGCGAGCGTCCTCTGCTGGACGTCGACGCGTGGGTGCAGCGCGCCAAAGGACGCAAGCTCGACCGCCATGTTTCCGGCCGGCTCCAACGCCGTGACGAAGATGTCGGGATACCGCTCGACGAGCTTCCTCGTGATCGTCCCCGTGCCCGCGCCGACCTCGAGGATCTGCCCTCGCAGGTCCCGATCGAACGCGTCGAGGACCCAGTCGAAGAAGTTCTTCGCCGCGCCGAGCTGCTCGAGATCGTCCGCGGCTCCGAAATGATCGTCGTCGAACGTGCGGCCTGACGGCGCGAGCCGCTCCCGGCGGAGGTGCGCCGTGGACCGGCGCAGC
>JBGTIA010000058.1:0-5314 GCA_041745835.1 Ilumatobacteraceae bacterium
GTCGCCGGAACCGCCGGCATTGCCGGCGTGGCAATACTCGTGCTCGGGCCCGATGCCGCCCTCGACCCCGCCGGCGTCGCCGCCGCGATCGCAGCCACGTTGTGCATGGCGACCGGTGTCGTGCTCACCAAGCACTGGGGACGACCTGTCGACCTGATCACGTTCACCGGCTGGCAACTCAGCGCAGGCGGACTGATGCTCCTACCCGTCCTCATCACTACAGAGGGCCTGCCGTCAACTGTGTCCCCGGGAAACGCTGCTGGGTTCGCCTGGCTCGCCATCGCCGGAACCGGGGCCGCCTACGCGAACTGGTTCGCCGGCATCCAACGACTCCCCGTCAGCATCGTCAGTTTTCTCGGACTCCTCAGTCCTGTCGTGGCCACCATCGCTGGCTGGGCAGTTCTCAACGAAACACTCACCGCCACACAACTCGCAGGAGCCGCACTCGTGCTCGCCGCAGTGATCGCACCCCAACTCCGAAGCGACAACACACCGACTTCGCTTGCACGACATCGGTTGAACTCGACCAGGCCCCGCGCGAGTCTGCGGCCGTCCGACCACCGCAACGCACCACCCATCATCAATCGGGCACTTCTTCCCGAGCGGATGCGAGCGATATTGCTCCGGCGGACGGTGCATAGCCGCCCGCCGATCATCGTGCCCGATGGCGTCAACGGTCGCTCCGCCCGCAGGGTGACCGTGGATGAAAGATGTGGTCAATCAGGACGGGCGGGCTCTGTCCCAAACGGGAATGTGGCGTCGGCACCCCGACGATGCCGAATCTGCCTTGACTATCCGTGTGGATCATCTATTATCCATGTGGTGAACACATCTCTTTCCCAGGACGACCTGACTGCTCCGGCGAGGATCCGGCGCGCAGCCGTCGAGCGGTTTGCCGTCCAGGGATTCGAGGCGACCACTCTTCGGCAGATCGCGGGTGACGCAGGGGTCACGCATGGCCTCGTGCGCCACCACTTCGGCGACAAGGACGGTCTTCGGCGGGCCGCCGACGAGGACGTCATGCAACGCCTTCGACCTGCTTTCGACACACCCACCGACGAACCGTCCGAAGCGGTGCTGGAGTATCGCCGCCGCGAGCTCCTGCGTTTGGTGGCGAGTGACTCCATCGCCCTCGACTACCTCGCGCGCAGCCTCGTCGAGGGAGGCGAACCGGGGACGGTTCTGTTCGCCGCGCTTGCGGAAGGCTTCCACCATCACCTCGCCGCGATGGAAGCGGCCGGCACGCTTCGACCGAGCGCGGATCCGGCGGTGAGGACCGGGCTCGTCCTCGTGATCACGCTGGGCGCATGGGTCTTGCGCCCGCTGCTCGAGGACGCGTTCGATGTGTCCCTGTTCGACCCCGACGGGCTGCATCGCTGGCTGCGCGGAGAACAGGAGCTGTTCCGCCACGGAATCCTCCAAGCACCTCCAGAAGGGACCCAGACATGAAGCACCACACCGTCACCGCCATCTGCCACACCCCCGCCGCCCCGGAATCGGTGTGGGAGCTGTTGGCCGACTCCGCCACCTGGCCCGACTGGTCACCGGTGCGGGTCATGTCGATCGAACGAACAGCGCCCGACGGCGGCGACGGTGTCGGCGCAATCCGCAGTCTCAAGACGGCGCTCGCGACCAGCCGCGAGGAGGTCCTGGAGATGGATGCTCCTGATTGCTTCCGCTACCGGATGCTCTCGGGTCTGCCACTCCACGACTACGTCGGCACCGTGAGCACCACCCGCACCGGCGGCGGAACAACGATCACCTGGTCGAGCGCGTTCTCCACGCCCGCCGGGCTGCGAGGCTGGTTCTGGGGTCGATTCATCGAGGCCGCCGTGACCAGCTACTGCCGAGGTCTCGCTCGGTACGCTGCGAATCGCAGCACCCGACAAGTGGCCGTCGCCCCGAGCAACGTGGAGGGCGCGCTGCGCCCAACAGAGACGGGTTCGTCGTGATGAGCGATCGACAGCGTCAGTGGGCCGGCTGGGCGATGTGGGCGCTGCCGGTTTACGGCGTGCTCACGCTCGTGAGCACGGTCAGCCAACAGCCTGACCCCGATACGGACTTCGAAGCATGGAGCGAGTACGTCACCACCGACTGGTTCTACGCCAGCCACATCGGCGCAAGCATCTTGGGTCTCGCGCTGGGAACCGTGGGTGTGGTCGGCCTCGGCATGGCGCTGGCGAGAGGTGACCGACCCCGAACAGCCTTGACTGCGATGGTTCTCCATCTGTTCGGCGCATCGATCCTGTTCGCGCTGTTCGGTGTCGCGGCGTTCGTCCAACCCGCCATCGGCCACGCCTTCCTCAACGGCGACGCCGCCGCTCGGGACTGGTACGACGACGTGTTCGACAACCCCCGCACGCTCGTTCCGGCCGCTCTCGGCTTGCTGCTGTTCTCCGCAGCATCGGCGGTGATGGCCTGGTCGCTCGCGAACCGGCCTGCGATCTCCCGATGGACGCGATGGGCATACGGTCTGACGGCACCTTTCATCGGGGTCCTCGGTCTCATGATCAGCGTCCTGCAACCGATCGGAGCCGTGTTGTTGATCATGACCGGCGCGCTGATCGCCGGCCACCTGGCACCACCCAAAGCCGCCAGTGCCGACCCGCCACCTCCCACGGCAACCAACGTCGACGGGGTCTCAGCCACGAGCATCGGCCCGGACCGCCATCTCGAGCAACAGCCAGGCAGGCCGACGTGACAGGTGCGACAGCCATCACCCTACGCGGGCTGACAAAGCGGCACGGCCCGACCGTGGCGTTGGACGACTTGAGCTTCGAGGCGCGCTCAGGCACCGTCACCGCATTTCTCGGCCCGAACGGAGCCGGCAAGACCACAGCGATTCGGGCGCTGCTCGGACTGGCCCCCGCAGACGCAGGCGACGCTCTGATATTCGGCTCGCCCTATCGCAGGCTCGATCATGCCGCACGCCGTGTCGGCACGCTCATCGACGGCGCCGACTTCCATCCGGCACGCACCGCCCGCAACCACCTGCGGATCCTCGCCTCGCTCAACAGCATCCCCGACCGACGGATCGAACACGTCCTGCACGTCGTCGACCTGAGCGCCGCAGCCGACCGGAAAGTCGGTGGCTTCTCCCTCGGGATGCGCCGACGCCTCGGACTGGCATCCGCCCTGTTGGGCGAACCAGACCTGTTGATTCTCGACGAGCCAGCCAACGGCCTCGACCCGGCAGGCATCCGCTGGCTACGCGAGACACTTCAGACGTTCGCCGAAGCCGGCGGAACCGTCTTCGTGTCAAGCCACCAGCTCTCAGAGATCGCACTCACCGCTCAAGAAGTCGTCGTGATCGACCACGGACGCCTCATAGCCCAAACATCGATCAATCAACTCACCGCCGGCCGCACAGTCGTCGTGCGCGTCAGCGACCGTGACCGATTGCGCCAAGCGATCTCCAACCCCACCGTCGACGTCAGCCCGACCGGCGACGACGGCCTCACGCTTGGCGGCATCGCCGCCGAGGACGTCGGCGCAGCAGCCGCACGCGAAGGACTCGTCGTCTACGAACTCACCACGCGAGGCCAAAGCCTCGAGGAAGTCTTCATGGGCCTGACAGCCGGAGGTACCACACATGTTGCAAGCTGAAATTCGCAAGCTGATCACTACCCGAACGGTCCTCTCCCTCGTCATCGGAGCGATCGCCGTCGCCGGGGTCGGAGCATTCTCCACCTCGATGAGCGCTCATCCCGACACGCTTCAGGAACCACTTCACTCCCAAGAGATGTACCTGCTGTCGTCGATCAACGTGAGCCTCTTCGCACTCATCCTCGGCATCCGCTCGTTCACCGACGAATTCCGACACAACACCATGGCGTGGACGATCCTGGCCGTCCGTCACCGGGGGCGAGTCGTGGCAACAAAGAGCACAGTGTCAGCACTCGCCGCCGCCGCGATGGCACTGCTGGCTCTGACAACGGTCGTCGCGATCGCCGTAGCGGTCGCCAACGCCAAAGGCACGACTGTCGGCCTGACCTCCAGCGATCTGACCGCCGGCGCAGGGCTCGTCATGGCGGCCGCCGCTTGGTCCGTCATCGGCACCGCAATCGGCGCACTCGTACGCCACCAAGTCGCCGCCATCGTCGGGGCCGTGATCTGGGTCTACGCCGTCGAAAACCTGGCAGCCGGTTTCCTCGGCAATGCCGGAAGACTGCTCCCCGGCGCCGCCGCCCATTCCGTCGGCAACGCCACCGCAGCCACCAACCTGGCCTCCACGACCATCGGCATTGCCGTTCTACTCACCTACACCACAGTCCTCCTGATCATCGCAGCGATGAGCCTCGAGCGACGCGAGCTGGCACCAGCCGGCTAACCCCCGCTGCATGAAACCACCGGGACCTGCGTCAGCCGCCGTCAGCCGTGAAATGATGGACGGGCAGCCGTCTCGTTACTGCAGTTTCCCCACCACCACGTAACGACAATCATGACGATTTACCGAACCGCAAAGGGTCACGCTGAGGTCCGCGACCTCGCGACACGACTGATCGACCAGTGGCAGATCGACCACGAGGTCAGCGAACTCACAGGACCCCTCGGTCCCACCCACGTCCTATCCGCTGGAAAGGGACCACCCCTCGTGCTGCTTGCGGGAACGAACTTCTGCGCAGCCACCTCACTCCACCTGATCGAGATGCTGGCGAGGACCCATCACGTGCACGCAGTTGACCTACCCGGCCAACCCGGCCTCAGCCACCACGAACGGCCCCGACGAACACATGTCGCATATGGCACCTGGCTGGCCGATCTACTGCCCAAGATCGCCGACACACCGCCGGTCCTCGTCGGCCATTCGCTGGGAGCCAAGGTCGCGCTCAGCGGGCTGGTGGCCGGCGCTGACACCGCTGGGACCGTCCTCGTGGATCCCGCCGGCCTGACCTGGCTCAATGTGACGGCAAGCATCATGCGACCAACGATTCCCTGGCTACGCCACCCCGGACCAAACACCTCCGACGCACTTCTGCAGATGATGATGGCTCCCGGCCATCGACCCTGCACCGACGTAACCACATGGACCACCCTGGTCGGCCGGCATGTCAGGACCTCGCTGGCCCCTCGGCCCTTGTCGAAACGCACCATTCATGGTCAACATGGACGCATGACCGTGGTCACAGGCGCCCACGATGCCTTCCTCCCGGCCCGGAGGCTTTCACGAGCAGTTTCCAGCAAACTGCCAACCGCGCAGTTCCGCCTGATCTCGGACGCCGGCCACATGCTCCCGCACGAACGCCCAGACGCAATCGCCACCGCAGTCATCGAAATGTCCGCGAATGATGATCGGCCCTCACGATGATCGCCT
>JBGTIA010000059.1:0-4725 GCA_041745835.1 Ilumatobacteraceae bacterium
CCTTTTCGGACACGTCCGTCGGCCTGCCCGGCCGGTTGAAGACCAGTGCGACGTCGTTATCGTGCGCCCATCGGTCGACGGCTTTGCGGATGAACTCGCTACCGTTGTCCACCTGAATTCGTTTCGGGAGGCCGTGCAGCGTCGCGAGCCGCTCGAGAACATCCGCAACATCGGCGCCCGTCACATTCTGCGCCGGATGAAGCGCGAGGCATTCCCGGTGGAACACGTCGAGGACCGAAAGGATCCGGAATCTGCGCCCGTCGAACAGCGCGTCCGCAAGGAAGTCCATCGTCCACACCTTGTTCGGACCAGTAGCTTCCGGTACCGCATCGCGGTGTACCGCCGCCCTGGAGCGCCTGGGGCGCTTACGGCGAAGGTTCAAGCCGGCCTGCGTGTAGATCCGGTAGACGCGCTTGTGGTTCACGAGCCAGTTCTCGCGCCGCAGGAGGGTCGTGATGCGCTCGTAGCCGTACCGAATGCGCGTCGCGCCGTGAGGCCGGGCGCTAGAGGCGTTCTACAGCAGCTCTCGAGACACCTTGTCGCGCAGGGATGTTCAGGCTACCTGTCAATCAGGTAACCTGTGCAGTTGATGAGTATGGCAGATTCACCCCCCGGCCACGACCTCTCGTCACGCGTCAACACGATCGCCATGCTTGGTCGCGCCTACAGCCTCCTGGGATTCCAGATCGTCGACGGCGTCGTCGGCACCGGGATCCCGATCAAGCCCAAGCATTCGGCGGTGTTCGCGCAGATCGCTCCGCACGGTGTCCGATTGACGGACCTCGCGCGCGGCGCGAACATCTCGTCCCAAGCGATGGGCGAGCTCGTCGACGAGCTCGAGGATCTCGGCTACGTGCGTCGCGAGCCGGATCCGCGAGACAGGCGCGCGAAACTCGTGAAGCTCACCCAGAGCGGAACACGGGTCGTCGCTGCGGGCCGGTCGGTGGTCGCGGATCTCGAGTCCAGAATCGACGAGAAACTCGGGCACGCCGGTCATCGCGAGCTGCGCCGACTCTTGACGCGCTTGCTCGAGGATTAGGACCCCGATGAGAGAGAAGGAGCGAAGAATGTCCGTCCTCGAACCCAGCTACCACGAGGTCAAACCGCGGTTCCACACGAGCGGTTCGAGTCATGGGCGGGGCTGGAACCAGGTGCAAGTTTATTGCTACGAGTTGGAACGACAACTCGACCAGGTCGCCATTCCGATCATCGACGCGCACATGATTCCAGTTGTGCTGGCGGGGCGAAGCACAGCTTCCACCCATACGGGTGGTCGCGTGTTGCGCGATCATGTTTTCCCGGGGAGTATGAGCCTCATGCCATCCGGAGTACCGATGGCGACCAGTTGGACGCATGCCCTCGTCATGGGTCATGTCTATCTTTCGGCGGAGCTCGTCGGCACCATCGCCGAGGAGCTGGGCCGGTCAGCACCAGAGTTGATACCGCATTCGTACTTCCGTGATCCATTCATCGAACAATTGTGCTTTGCGCTCATTGGCGAGGTCGAGACGACGGCTCCTCTGGGTGCGCTGTACGCGGACACGCTGGCGCAGGCCCTGGGTCTCCACTTGCTCCGGAAGTATTCAACGGCGACGATCCTACGCGACGGGCCCAGACGGGGTCTGTCCCACCGGCGTTTGAAACTCGTAACGGACTACGTCGAAGACCGACTGGCTACGGAGGTCAGCCTCGGAGAGCTTGCCGCAGTGGCCGGCCTGAGCCCGGCCCACTTCTCCCGACAATTCAAGGCGGCGACTGGAATGCCGCCGCACCAGTTCCTCATACATCGGCGCGTCGAGCGAGCCAAGGAGCTCCTGAGTCGCGGCGGCATGAGCATCGCAGAGGTATCGCAAGCCGTCGGATTCTTCGATCAGAGCCATTTGGCACGCCACTTCAAGCGCATCCACAATGCCTCGCCCAACGACGTGATGTTGAACCGCAAGAACGTCCGGTCGTAGCGCACGATCATACTAGACGAACCACTCGCCGAACGCCGAAGCTTGTCCCATGGGTACTTCATTCGTCAAGGCCGCTGGATTGCTGTGCCTCGTCGGCGCCGTGATCGGCGTGATCGGCGGGCTCGTCGCTGCGTTCATACCTCCCGTAGTTTCACCCGAATGGTACCGATATCCCTACGCACCGGCGGGATACGTCGCTGCTCAGCTCGTCTACCTCCTCAATCATGTGCTCCTGCTCGTGGGGATGCTGGGCCTTGCTCGATCCGGGCTCGCCGGAAGTGGAGTTCTCGGGCGCATTGGACTTTGGCTTTCCATCGTGGGCATGGCTGCTCTTTCGGTGTGCGAGATCGCGGCCTTGGCGTTCGTCGATTCGTTGTATCCAGGACCGGGCACCGCCACGATGGACGCGGCGTTCGGCATCGCTTCGATCATGATCGGGATCGGCATGACGATGGCTGGCATTGCCGTCGTGAGGGCGGGTCGGTCGCAGGGTTGGCGCCGGTACGTCATACTGGCCTGCGGTGCAGCGGTGTTCGTCATCGTGGTTCCGGGACTCATGGGGTCCTTCCTCATGGCTCGGCTCGCCATCGTGCTGTGGATGATGGTGTTCGGGGCATTCGGTTGGGCGCTGTACATGCCCGTGTCGGAAGCTGAGTCCAGGTCCGCACCACACGGGGCGAGATCGATCGTCTAGAGGGCGCGGATAAGCATGGCCCGCGCGTCTTAGCGACGACCATGTGGGAGCCGAACCTCAGCCGATCCCGGAACTCGCGACACGCCTCACTCATGTTGCGCACGTCGCTCTGGTTCCCTGGATAAAGCCAGTGGCCGAGCGGCAAAACCTCGCGCGAGGTCAGCAGCGCCAGGTTCGTTTTGCTGCCGGTCACCGCGCTTGTCGCGTGGGAAGCCGAACGACGCTAGCTCCTCCGGGCCGCCACCTCGAATGTGGTGTTGGTGGTGTCAAACATGACCAAGCTGGCGTCGGCGAAGCGCTTCTCGGTCATCACCCGCGTGAGTCTGGCTTCGAGCTCGGGGCTGACCTCACCGAGGAACTGCAGGGCTCTGTTGGCGTGCTGAACATTGGTGCCGATCACAGGCCGACAACCGGTAGTTGCGCTGCTCGACCGTCCGCGCTAGCGCACCCGGCCTGAGACCGAGGGGCTACACCTTGCGTGCTGGACGGTTGTCCTGATGGTGGGTCGTCTAGGACTCGAACCTACAACCCGCTGATTTAGAGACATCCTTGCCGACCGGGTCTGCTCGTCGCGAGCATCGAGGAAACGCTGTGCTGGACGCGGGTTCGAGCGATCGCTCGTGTCGTCTCGTCTGCGTTCGTGGGCCCCGCTTTCACCCGCGATATCCCCCAATCGGGGTCAAGCGTACGAGCGGTGCGAAACGGAACCCACACTTTGTCGCCGGCGTCCAGCACGCAGTTCAGGCCCTCTCTAGCGCGCAGCGTGTCGATTGACGTCCACTTGCGCATGGTCCTAGATCGCGACGGTTGCCTGCGCGAGGTGGGCGTTGATCCGCCCTTCGAGTTCTGCGAGTCGCGCGGCGATGGTCTCGAACGTGGGCGGCTGCTGCACGAACATGCTCACCGTGATCATCTCGCCGTAGTCCTGCTCGAGCCGCGACCGGAGCTCGCCACTTGTCGCGAGTCGGAGACGACCGTTGCCGCAGTCTTCGTATCGAACGCCTTTTCCGCCGTAGTGGGCGTGCTTCACGCGCAGGACGAGGCGTAGCGTCTCGCGGCCGGTGATCGCCTGGTCCACCAGGTTGGGTCGCTGGGACAGAGCGTGAAGGTCGTACCAGTGGCGTGCGTAGCGATCGGCGGGCGTTGCTCGGTCGTTGCGTGTGTTCTCGAAGTGGATGAGGGTGGCCTTCTCCCAGAAAGTACGCACGAGGCTCATCGCGTTCACGGTGGCGGTGGGGAAGGTGACTCGGCCCTCGAGTTGGGGAAGGTCGCCGAGGTAGGTGCGTACGTCGGCGCGTTGGCTGGGCTCCGTGCTGGCTCGGGCGCCGAGTTCGAGCAGGACGTTCTCAGCGATGTAGGGGGGTGCGGGCGAGGGCTCGAGGGCGCTTGGGTAGTGCACACGGACGCGCCCTTCGTTACCGTCTTCCAACGCGATAGTGGGCCGGCTGTGTTCGGGGAGTTGCTGCGCGCGTTGTTCGAGGTAAGGCACGAGCGTCAGTGCTAGGTACTCGGGGAGTTTGGCGCGCGCCCGATCCCCGCGCTTCTTGAGTTGGTTCTTCGTGACGCCGGGTTCGATGGGGTCGAGGCCCTCGACGTAGGTGGGGTGGTCGGGGTCGAGGGTGATGTCGACGTCTTCGCTGAAGCGGTGGATCGCGCCATAGACCTTGCTTAGGCAGGTGCCGCCCTTAAAGGCGTACCTTGGTGCGTTCGGTTGGCGGAACAGGGCGTCGAGGGTCCAGACGACCCAGACGTCCTTCTCGAGCATCTTGGTGCTCCAGGGCGTGCGGTATGCGGCGCCCTGGAGCAGCTCCTTCTGCTCGTCGCGCGTGAGCGCGAAGTAGCTAGGCGGCTCGAGCGTCGGCATCGAGCTCCTCGATGCGGTCGCGCAGCCAGATCGGGGTGCCCTTCTCGCGGAGCAGGTCTGCGGCGGGCACCCGCTTGGTCAGGTCGCGTATGAGGTCCGTCGTGGCGCGTTTGCGGCCGAGGTAGTGCAGCGCGAGGAGGGCGCGGCCGGCGGGATTGTCGGCGTGGCGGACGAGCGGTTCTGGGGCGTGCTCGAAGTGCACGTAGGTG
>JBGTIA010000060.1:0-5553 GCA_041745835.1 Ilumatobacteraceae bacterium
CAGATGAAGCTGTACACCGCCGGCCTCGTCGTGGCGACCCTCGTGCTCTGGCCGGTGGCCAGCCTGGGACTGATCTACGGGATCACGGCCGCCGTGCTCGGTGCGGTCTTCCTGTGGGGCACCTTCGCGCTGGGCCGGAACCCGACGCCGTCGGCCAGCATGCGCCTGTTCGGCTTCTCGATCACCTACGTCACGCTGCTGTTCGGTGCGATGATGCTCGACGTGTTCGTCGAACACGGCATCAACGCCCTCGCCTGACGCCGTCGATGGTGGTGGCTGAGGGATTGCGCGATCGTGCCGTGGCGCGCGGCACGCAAACGCCATGAAATCCCGCGGGAATTCTGGCGAAACGGCCGCGTGCAAGTAGTCTCGGGCCGTTCATGCTCAGGGCCACGCCTTTCACCGAGGCCCTCCAGAGCGGCATGGCCGAGTACGACCCCAGACGATCAAGCCAAGTGAGTCTCACCAGCACATGACCACCATCGATTCAGCCCCCGGAGCTGCAGGAGCGTCCACCATCGGACGCCCTCTCGCGGCCGTCGTCGACTGGCTCACGACCAGTGACCACAAGAAGATCGGGCGGATGTTCATCGGCGCCGGACTCCTCGGCCTGCTCGCCACCGTCGTCGTCAACGTCTTCCTGGCGATCGAACGTGTCGACGGTGAATCCGTGGCGTTCGACTCCAACGCCTGGCAGCAGCTGATCGGGAGCCAGCGGGTCGGCCTGGTGTTCGGCGTGGCACTCCCACTCACCGCCGGGCTCTCGATCGCCGTCCTCCCCCTGCAGCTCGGTGCCCGGGCGCTGGCCTTCCCCCGCCTGGCTGCCACCGGCATGTACGCCTGGCTCGGAGGGTTCGTCCTGTCGATCATTGCGCTCGTCGACAACGGCGGTTTCGGTGGCGGCAACGCCGACATGGTCGACCTGTTCCTCGCCGCCCACGGCCTGATGGCGCTCGGATTCACCGCCGTCGGCATCTCGCTCGCCACGTCGGTGCTCACCACCCGGGCGCCGGGGATGACGATGCGCCGGGTCCCGTTCTTCGCGTTCTCGACGCTCGTGTACGCCCTCGGCCTCGTGCTCGTGATGCCAGTGCTCTTCGGCGCGATGATCTACCTCTTCGTCGATCACCGCAGTGGCGCACGCGAAGCCTTCGGCGGCAACCAGGGCATCGGCGTCTGGGCCGGCTGGATGTTCACCCAGCCGACCACCTTCCTGTTCGCCATCCCGGCGATCGGCGTCTTCGCCGAACTGTTGCCCCTCTCGTTCCGCAAGCGGGCACCGATGCGCGGCGTCGTGTTCGCCGGGCTGGGACTCGTCGGCGTGGCCGCCCTCGCCGCGACCAGCCAGCAGCTCCGATTCGACGTCCCGTGGCGCGGGTCGCAGCTGTACATCGCCGATGGCCAGGACTTCGCCACCAAGCTCGGCGATGTCCTGCCGTGGGCCTTCTTCCACCTGCTGCCGATCATGGGCGCCGGCATCCTGTTCCTGATCGCCCTGTTCTTGGCGAAGCCGGAGCGGGACGACGACGGCACGACGATCAAGCCGAGGGTCACCCCGGCGTTCCTCTTCGCGTTCTTCGGCTTCGCCATGGTGTTCGTCGGGATGCTGGGCGCCGCCCTCGAGCCGATCGTCGACCTCGGCCTCATCGGCACGGTGTTCGCTGAAGCCTCGCTCGTGTACATCGCCTACGGCTCCGCGCTCGGCGTGATGGGCGGCATCGCACTGTGGGCTCCGAAGCTGTGGGGCAAGCAACTCCCGACCGTTCCGGCGTCGCTGCTGGCCCTCGCCGGCGTCGGCGGGGTCGTGCTGGCCAGCTTCCCGCACTACATCGCCGGCTTCCTCGACCAGCCGAGCGATCTCGCCTTCCAGAACGGCGATCTGCAGATCTGGAACATCCTGGTCCTCGCCGGTCACGGCCTGTTCGCACTGACGGTGCTCGGCTTCGTCGGCCTCCTGGCCAGCACCGTGTTCCGTGACTCCGACCACGCCATCGACGACCCGTTCGACGGGCACACGATCGAATGGGCCACCACATCGCCCGCTCCAGCCAGCAACTTCGTGGTCGTCCCGATGATCACCTCGGCCGAACCGCTCCTCGACCTGAAGACCGCCAACGACGCCGGCACGAGCCAGAAAGGTGCGAGCTGATGAAAGCCCTCACCGCCGGTCCTGCACCGGCTCCCCGGAACCAGCTGCTCGTCGGGACGAGCCTCGCAAGCATCGCCATGGTGATGCTCACCGGAGGCATGCTCGCCGTGTGGGCAGTGAAGCGCACGGCGGCCATCGAAGCCGGTGGGACCTGGCTCCCGGGCGGCGTGACCGTGCCCGAAGTTCCCACGAACGTGATGCTCATCGCCTTTCCCGCCCTGTGCTCGTTCGCACAGTGGGCGGTGTGGGCCGCCAAGCGCAACGACCGGGCGAACACGGTGTTCGCCCTCGGGACCACGGCGTTCGTCGCACTCCTGGTCCTCAACGCTCAGGCGTTCGTGTGGAATCAGATGGGCGTGGCGGTCGGCGAAGGCTCCTACGGGTCGATGTACTACGCGATCACCGGCATGTTCGCCGCACTCGTCGTCGCCGGCGTGCTGTTCACCGCAGTCGCCTCGTTCCGTTACCTCGGTGGTCGCACCCGCGACCGCGAGATCCTGACCGCCCACGCCATCTTCTGGTATGCCATGACGGCCGTCTACTCGGCCATCTGGTTCCTCGTCTACGTCACCAAGTGAGCCTGACCGACTGATGTTCACCACCGGATCGAAATTCCTCATCGGCGCCAGCGTCGTTGCGCTGATCGCCACCGTCGTCTACGGCATCGGGCAGGGCGGGGTGCTCGGCACCGTCGGCCTCGCCTCGGCGACGGCCAGCCTGATCGGCCTCGCCACCCTCAACGCCCTGCTGCGCGACTCGAACGTCTTCTCCGACGACCCGGCACCCGTGGAGACCTCCTCGGCGGCTCAGTTCGCTCCGCCACCCAGCGTCTGGCCGCTCGGCTTCGCGTTCGGTGCCGTCATCGTCGCCGTCGGTCTGATCTCGTACCAGTCGATCGTGATCATCGGCTTCGTCGCCCTCGTCGCCACCGGCGCCGAGTGGGCCGTGCAGGCCTGGTCGGAACGGGCGTCGGGCAACGTCGAGCACAACGCAGCGGTGCGTAGCCGTCTCTCCAACCCGCTCGAGTACCCGGTCGGCGGCGCCGCCGCGATCGGCGTGATCGTGTTCGCCTTCAGCCGCGTGATGCTCTGGCTGTCCAAGACCAACACCACCATCGCCTTCTCCGTGCTCGCTGCGGTCGTGCTGGCCGTCGGATTCTTCATCGCCTTCCGCCCCAAGCTCGGGATGGGCGCGGTCGGTGGCGTCATGGCCGTCGGAGCGATCGCCGTGGTGGCAGCAGGCGCAGCAGCCGGCCTCGACGGTGAGCGGGACATCCCCGTGTTCGAGACCACCTCGGTCTGGCAGCAGGAAGCGATCCTGCATCCCGCCGAGTACGCCGAGGGTGCCGAGGCGGGCAGCCACCCGGCGGGCCTCATCTGCGAGAGTCCCGAGGAGTTCCCCGAGGCCGACGAGGACGTCAGCCAGACCGTGGCGTCCAAGTCCGGCAGCTACCAGGTGTTCCTCACCGAGGACGGCACCATTGCGTTCGACGTGCCCGGGCCGATCGAGGAAGGCCCGGCGGGAATGGTCATCCCTCGCTCCAACCCGACGAACGTGATCTTCCGCAACCAGTCCGACGAACATCGCCGCCTGTCGCTCGACCGCGGGACCCAGACCGTCGAGGTCGAGGGCGAGGACGCCATCGTCCGCGACCAGATCTGCACCACGCTGATCGAGCCCGGAGGTGCGCAACTGCTCACCGTCAAGGTCGACCAGCCGACCTTCGCCGCCGACGGCCAGGTCAACCCGAACGGGCCCGGAGGCGAAGCCGGTGACGGCTACTGGTTCTTCGTGCCGGGTGTCGACACCGCCAAGCTCGAAGTGATCGTGCCGTGAGACTCACGAGTCGAAATCGTGCTGCGAGCAACGTGGGTCACGACGGTGCCGCGCGGCACGGAAATCACAACCGAACGAAAATGCGCGATCGGGAGACGGGAACTAGCGTGACCGATGTGAACCTGACGAACCGCCGTGCCCGCACGTTCAAGTTCGCCGCGCTCGCAGGGGCCGGGCTGTTCGTCGCCGGCTGCGCCGAGAACGCCGCGCAGGACACGACCGATCCTGCGGGCACGAACGCCCAGATGATCTACGACCTGTCCTGGCCGATCTTCGCGATCGCCGGCATCGTCGGTGTGATCGTCTTCTCCGTCATCGCCTTCGTCATCGTGCGTGACCGCGATCGCGGCCAGCCGATCCCCGAACAGACGCACGGTAAACCGATCCTCGAGATCGGCCTGACCGTGCTCCCCGCACTGATCCTGATCGGCGTCGCCATCCCCACCGTGGGCGTGATCATGGCGTTGGACGAGACCGACGACACCGAGTGCATCGTCAACGTGACCGGACAGCAGTGGTGGTGGGAGTTCGACTACCCGGTGCAGGACGGCTGCGGTGGCGTCACCGAACCGATCATCACCTCCGGCCAGATGGTCATCCCCGCCGACACGAACGTCTTGATCCGTGGGACCAGCCGTGACGTCATCCACTCGTTCTGGATCCCCCGTCTGAACGGCAAGCGCGACATGGTGCCCGGCCGCGTTCACAACCTGCGGATGCAGGCCAACGAGCCCGGCATCTACGCCGGTCAGTGCGCCGAGTTCTGTGGTCTCTCCCACGCCAACATGCGCATGGAAGTCGTGGCGCTGAACGACGGCGACTTCGAGTCCTGGAAGGCGAACCAGCTCGAGGCCTACGAGTCCCCGACCGACGAGCAGGCGCTCGCCGGAGAAGCGAGCTTCATCGCCAACTGCGCACGCTGCCACCAGGTCAACGGGCTGGAGGACGCCGACGGCACTCCCATCGTGTCCCGCCCCGACCTGCAGGTGTACCCCGGTGCTGCGCCGAACCTGACCAACCTGATGACCCGCAACACGTTTGCCGGCGCGATGTTCGACCTGCTTTCCCAGTCCAACCGCGAGGGCGTCGCCGGTTGCCGCGAACGGGTGTGGGAAGCGGACCCGGACGACTTCGGTGCGCTGTACCTCGAAGGTGTCGACAACGAGTGCCTCAACGAAGTCGACCTGCGCGAATGGTTGCGCAACTCGCCGGCGAAGAAGGCGATGTACGCCGACCCCGAACAGCTCGAGCCGACCGATGGCCTCTACCGCGGCATGCCGTACCTCGCACTGAGCGAAGATCAGATCGACGACCTGCTCGCCTACCTCCTGGAGCGCAAGTGAGCCGTACGCCCATCCCGCAGACATCACACCTGAACCGCAGGGGAGACCGATAGTCATGGCGATCATCGAACGACCGGCGAGCGACACGCTCACCTATGCCGATGCGGACGCCGCGGTCACGGCGACCTCCTCGTACGGGTACCTCCGCCGCCCGGTGGAGACCACCGGCTGGCGCTCCTGGGCTTTCTCCGTCGACCACAAGAAGATCGGGATCATGTACGGCGT
>JBGTIA010000061.1:0-2499 GCA_041745835.1 Ilumatobacteraceae bacterium
CTGTGGGCGCGGCTGGCGCTCGCATCGGTGATCGCAGCGGTCGGCGGACCCGGTCTGGGTGTGCATCGGAGCTGGAGCATCACGCGCGGCAGGTACTGGTTCGTCGTCGGACGGTTGTTGGTCACCGGGCTGATCGCCGGCGCCGCCGGCGGGGTGATCAACTTCGTCACCGGATTCGGTCAGCTCCTCGACTTCACGGTTCTCCTCGCGATCGTTGTCGTGCTGCAGGCGTTCGTCGTCGCCGCATCGATGATCGTCACCACGTGTGGCCATCTCGCAGCCGTCGATCAGCTGGCGGAAGGCGAATCCGCGGGTTCGTCGCACGTTCACGACGACGCGTAGGTTCGGCGGCCATGGAGATCTCACTGGACGGAAAGGTCGCGCTGGTCACTGGCGCCTCGAAGGGAATCGGACGGGCGATCGCCTCGTCCCTGGCCGCCTCCGGCGCGAAGGTGATGATCAACAGCCGCAAGCAGGACCAGCTCGAGGCTGCGCGAGCCGACATGACCGGCGACGTGGAGATCTTCGCCGCCAACGCCGGCGACGCCGATGCCGGCGAGCGAGCCGTGAGCGCCACGATCGAACGTTTCGGTGGGCTCGACATCCTCGTCAACAACGCCGCCACGAATCCCTACTACGGCCGGACGCTCGACGTCGACAAGGGGCGCTACGACAAGACGTTCCAGGTCAACCTGGAGGCGCCGCTGCTGTGGAGCAAGGCGGCGTGGGACCAGGCGTTCAAGGCGCGACCGGGCACGATCGTCAACATCGCGTCCGTCGGCGGACTGCGAACCGACGGCGGTGGCCTGGGGATCTACAACCTCACCAAGGCGGCGCTGATCCACATGACCCGCCAGCTCGCTGCCGAACTCGGACCGACCCGCGTCGTTGGCATCGCACCCGGTCTCGTGGTCACGGATTTCGCGGCTGTCCTGGTCGACAACTTCGGTGAGCAGCTCGCCGCCCGCATGCCGCTGAAGCGGCTCGGTGATCCCCAGGACATCGCCAACCTCGCGACGTTCCTGGCCAGCGACCTCGCGAGCTGGATCACCGGCGAGACCTACGTCATCGACGGTGGCGCAGGCGTCGCAGCCGGCTGACCCGAACCCACCCCGAATCCGAAAAATGCGCAGACCTGCCCGCTGACCGGGCCGATCTGCGCAGATTTCGGGATCGGAGCAATGGCCGGTCAGGGGTGGCGACGGAGTTTGCCGAGGGACGTGCGGGGGAGCGCCTCGACGACGGTGAGGCGCTTGGGGGCCATGAATGCGGGATGGTGGAGCTTCACGTGATCGCGGATCGAGTCGAGGGTGGGGGGATCGCCGATCGGCACGATCACTGCCTCGACGAGCTGGCCCCACTCGTCATCATCGGCACCGCGAACCAACACGTCCGCCACGCCGGGATGGTCGGCGAGCGCGGCTTCGACCGCTTCGGGCCAGACGTTCTCACCGCCGGTGATGATCAGGTCGCCCCGTCGGCCGGCGACGTGCAGACGGTCGTCTGGCAACCACACGCCGAGGTCACCGGTCGCGAACCATCCGTCGTCGTCGAGCGGCGGGGCGCCGTCGCGATAGCACCGCAGCAGCATCGGCGCCCGGAGCCGGATCTCGCCGTCGGGAGCGATGTCGACCACGCCGCCGTCGAGCGGAATGCCGTCGTACACGACACCGCTGCCGGTCTCGGTCATCCCGTAGGTCGTCACGCAGTTCCCCGGGCGATCGTCCGGCGGGCGGCTGCCACCCAGCACGATGACCCGGAAGCGTGCTGCGTCGATGCGGGTGAGTGCCGTCGACACGAGCGAGACCAACGTGGCGCCGACCTGCTCGACCGTGGTCACATCGAACCCGCGCAGCACGGTGAGCTTCGTGTCGGTGTGCAACGCACGCGTCACCACCGACAACCCGCCGACGTGCGAGAGTGGCAGGCAGGCCAGCCAATGGTCGTCGGCCTGCACGCCGAGGCGCTCACTCGTCGCTCGCGCTGACGCGGCGACCGCGTCGTGGGTCAGTACGACACCCTTCGGCGTGCCCGTCGAGCCGCTCGTGGCCACCACGAGCGCGTCGCCGGGTTCGACCTCGTCGCCGACGCGCATCGCTGCGCACAGTGTGCGTTTCGCCGCCGCAGGAAGCCGCTGGTCGACGGGGAAGGCGGCATCGCCGGCGTCCCAGACACGTTGTAGTTCTTCGACGAAGTCGAGACCTCCCGGCAGATCGATCGCGACGAGCCGGTTCACGCAGTGATCGCGACTTCGAGTGCGCCGAGTTGCCAGAGCTCCGTCATGGCTCCATCATGGCGCACACATGAATCGTTGGATCACCGGAGCGAGGCCCCGGACGTTGCCCGCTGCGGTGGTCCCCGTCGCCGTCGGTGCCGCTGCTGCTGTCGGTGAACCGAACGACATCGTGTGGTGGAGGGTGGCCGCAGCGTTGGTGGTGAGCCTGGCACTCCAGATCGGCGTCAACTACGCGAACGACTACAGCGATGGCGTCCGGGGCA
>JBGTIA010000062.1:0-6631 GCA_041745835.1 Ilumatobacteraceae bacterium
AGGCGGGCGGCGTGCTCGACGACCGGCCGGTGACCGAGTCGTACGCCTGGGTCGAGCAACTCGGCATCTCGATCGATCTCCGCCTCGACGCCTTCGCACTCGTCATGGTGGCCCTCGTGTCGGGCATCGGGCTGCTGATCTGCGTGTACTCGCTCGCCTACTTCAGCCACGACGCGCCCGGTCTCGCGCGGCTGGCCGGGGTGCTCACCCTCTTCGCCGGGGCGATGTTGGGTGTGGTCCTGGCCGACCACCTCGTTGCGCTCTTCGTGTTCTGGGAACTCACCTCGATCACGTCGTTCCTCCTCATCGGCAACGATGACACGAAGGCGCGGGCCCGCGCCGCGGCGGTCCAGGCGGTTTTCATCACCGGCACCGGCGGGCTCGTGATGCTTGCCGGGCTGATCGTCATCGGACAGGCCGGTGGCACCTACCGGCTCTCCGAGCTGGTGCTCGACCCGCCGAGCGGAGCGACCGTGAGCGCCGGCGTCGTGCTGGTGCTGATCGGCGCGTTCACCAAGTCGGCCCAGGCGCCGTTCAGCAGCTGGCTGCCCGCCGCGATGGTCGCACCCACGCCGGTGAGCGCGTACCTCCACTCGGCCACGATGGTGAAGGCGGGCGTGTACCTGGTGGCGCGCTTGGCGCCGATGTTCGCGGTGACCGGCGCATGGCGGTCGCTCGTGCTCGTCGTTGGTGCCACCACGATGCTCATCGGCGGTCTCCGAGCGTTGCGACAACATGACTTGAAACTGCTGCTCGCCTACGGAACGGTCAGCCAGCTGGGCTTCATGATGCTGCTGTTCGGTGTCGGCGACTACCACATCGCCGAGGCCGGCATCGTCCTGATCCTCGCTCATGGAGCGTTCAAGGCAGCGCTCTTCATGATCGTCGGCATCGTCGACCACGAAACCGGCACGCGCGACGTACGAGAGCTGCACGGGTTCGGCTCGGCGACGGGGTGGCGCACGGTGACGATCGTCGCCGTGATCAGCGCGGCATCGATGGCCGGGCTGCCCCCGCTGTTCGGATTCATCGCCAAGGAGAAGGCGCTCGACGGCTACCTCGAACACGGCGACTTCGCCGGCGCCAGCGCAGCCCTGGTGGTGATCGTGCTCGCGTCGATCCTGACCTTCGCGTACTCGGCCCGCTTCGTGCTCGGTGTTCTCGGTCGCCTCGGTGAGCGCGATCGTGAGATCGTGTCGGTGGACGCTCATGCGCCGTCCGCGTTGTTCGTCGGACCGGCGGTGGTGCTGTCGATCGCCACGGTGGTGTTCGGTCTCGCACCTGTGCTCGTCGACGGACTGATCGGCGGTGCGACGACTGCGCTGTATCCCGGTTCGGACCCGGCACCCGTGAAGCTGTTCGCCGGCTTCAACACGGCGTTGTTGCTGTCGGCGGTGATCATCGGCTGCGGCGCCGCACTCGCCGTGCTGCGAGGGCCGGTCGCCGTCCTCCAGGCGCGGACGTCGGACGCGCTGCGAGTGATTCCGTCGGGCGAGCAGGGCTTCCTGGCGGTCCTTCGCGCGATCTCGGTCGTCGCGACCAGAGTGACCGCCACGGTGCAGAACGGGTCGCTTCCGATCTATCTGGCCATCGTCGTGCTGACCGTCACCCTCGTGCCGCTCGCTGCGTTCGCGTCCGACCTCGATGACCTCCCGCAGTTCATCGAGCAGCCTGCGCACGCGGTGCTCGTGGCGATCATGGTGGCCGCCGGCCTCGGTGCATGCATCGTGCGCCACCGCATCGCGGCTGCACTGATGCTCGGCGGCGTCGGCTACGGGATGTCCGGTCTGTACGTCGCCCAGGGTGCGCCCGACCTTGCGCTCACCCAGTTCTCGATCGAGACGCTCAGCACGGTGCTGTTCGTGCTGGTGCTGCGATTCCTTCCCCGATCATGGCGCCACCGAGCGCCGTCGATTGCCGCGCCGCTGCGCCTCATCGTTGCGGGTGCCGTGGGCGTGGCCGTGTTCGTGTTCGCACTGTCGGCGAGCGCTGCTCGGTCCGACGTCGACGAACCCTCGATGTCCGGGGTCATGATCGAGAGCTCCCTGCCGAAGGGAAAGGGGGCGAACGTCGTCAACGTGATCCTCGTCGACTTCCGCGGTTGGGACACGATGGGCGAGATCACCGTGTTGCTCGTGGCAGCGATCGGCGCAGTCAGTCTCGCCCGCCCGGGGCGCCGGCGAGACGAACCGGGCGGTCCGGTCTTCGAGGAGGTCCTCGACGCCGGTGACGAACCCAAGCTGCCCGAGGCGGTGCGATGACTCCCACCGGCTCCGACACCGATCCGGGCACGCCGGTCGACCGACGGATCCTGATCCTCGACACCTCGATACGGATCCTCTTCCCGTCGATCCTGGTGCTCGCCATCTACTTCGTGTTCTCGGGCCACAACCGACCCGGCGGCGGGTTCGTCGGCGGGCTCGTCGTCGGCGGCGCTCTGGCGTTGCGCTACGTCTCCGGCGGCGCAGCAGCGGTCCGATCGACGTTCCGCGTTCCGTCGCACGTGATCCTCGGAACCGGGCTGCTCCTCTCGGCGGGCACGGCGCTGGTGCCATTGCTGCTCGGCGGCGCGATCCTCGAACACGGTGACGTCGAGTTCGACCTGCCGATCTTCGGCATCGTGAAGGTCACCAGTGCGCTCTCGTTCGACCTCGGTGTCGACTTCGTGGTGATCGGCCTGCTCCTCATGGCGTTCGCAGCGTTCGGCGAGGATCTGGTGGATTCGCCTGACGCGAGCGACGATGGCAGCGACTCACCCCTTGCGCCAGCCGACCGGCGACCCGGACGGGTCGAACGATGAGCGTGCTCCTCGCGTTCGCCGCAGCGTTCCTGTTCGCCAGCGGGACGTACCTGCTGCTCCAGCGGCGACTGTCGCGGATCCTGATCGGCGTCGGCCTGATCGGGCACGGCTCGAACATCATGCTGCTCATCTCGGGGACCGGGAGCGGCATCGCGCCGATCATCGGCACCGGCGACCCGGCGGACTTCTCCGATCCGCTCCCGCACGCGCTCGCACTCACGTCGATCGTGATCACGTTCGGCGTCACCGCGTTCCTGCTCGCACTCGCGTATCGCAGTTGGAGGATCACCCACGACGACGTGGTCGAAGACGACGTCGAGGATCGGTACATCGCTCGCCGTCGCGACCGCGACCAGATGATCGTGGAAGAGGAGCTCGCCGAACGCGAGCAGGCGCGCGACGAGGACCGTCCGTGAACGCGCTCGTGGCGGTTCCCGTGATCGTGCCGCTGATCGGTACGTCGCTGACGGTGCTCACCGCGCCGTGGCGCTGGGCCCAACGCGTGGTCTCGTTGCTCGCGCTGAGCATCAACGTCGTCGTCAGCATCGTGTTGCTCATGAGCGTCGACGACGACGAGATGCTGGTGATGCAAGCCGGCGGATGGAAGGTGCCGCTCGGCATCTCCCTCGTCGTCGACCGTCTGTCGGCGGTGATGCTCGTCGTCTCGTCGTTGATGCTGGTGTCGGTGCTCGTCTACGCCATCGGTCAGGGCGCCGAGGAATCCCGCTACGCCGGATTCAACCCGGCGTATCTCGTGCTGTCGGCCGGCGTCTCGGCGAGCTTCGTCACGGGTGACCTGTTCAACCTGTTCGTCGCGTTCGAGATGATGCTCGTCGCCAGCTACGTGCTGCTCACCCTCGGCGGACGCCCGGGCCAGGTGCGCTCGGGCATGTCGTACGTGGTGATCAGTCTCGTGGCGTCGACCTTCTTCATCACCGCGCTCGCCCTGATCTACTCGGCGACGGGCACGGTGAACATGGCCGAGCTCAGCCAGCGCATCCCCGAGCTGTCCGACGGTGTTCGAACCGGGTTCTCGCTGCTGTTCATCCTCGTTTTCGGCATCAAGGCAGGGTTGTTCCCGCTGTTCTTCTGGCTGCCCGACAGCTACCCCACGGCGCCGGGTGCGATCACCGCAGTGTTTGCCGGGCTGCTCACCAAAGTGGGCGTGTATGCGATCATCCGCTCCCAGACCCTGCTGTTCCCACCGGACTCGCAGCAGGGTGCGTTCCTGCTGGTGCTCGCCGGATTCACCATGGTCGTCGGCGTGCTCGGAGCGATCGCACAGGACGATCTGCGCCGGATGCTGTCGTTCCACATCATCAGCCACATCGGCTACATGATCTTCGGGCTCGCCCTCTTCAGCCTCGCCGGTGTCGCCGGCGCAGTGTTCTACGTCGTGCACCACATCGTCGTGAAGACGGCGCTGTTCCTCGTCGCCGGCCTCGTCGAACGTCGCGCCGGGTCTGATCGCCTGTCACGTGTCGGTGGTCTCGTCCGCAGCGCTCCGGTGATCGCCGTGCTGTTCGCGCTGCCGGCGCTCAGCATCGTCGGGATCCCGCCGTTCTCCGGCTTCGTGGGCAAGTTCGCGCTCGTCGGCGCGGGCATCGAGTCCGACGAGTGGGCGATGGTGGCGGTCAGTCTGCTCGTCAGCGCGCTGACGATGTACGTGATGGTGCGGATCTGGGCGGGCGTGTTCTGGGGTGAACCCGAGGACCCGGCGATCACCGCCTGGATGGCATCGGACGACTCTCGAGTGCCGCACCTGATGACCGCTTCCACCACGGCGGTCGTCGCCATGTCGGTGGCTCTGATGGTGTTCGCCGGGCCGGTGTACGGCTACGCACAGCGGACCGCCGAGGATCTCCTTGCACCGGATCGTTACGTCGACATCGTGATCGGGGACGAGGGATGACACCGAGTCTCCGACTCCCGGTGCTGGTGATCTGGCTGACCCTGGTGTGGGCGCTGCTCTGGGGCGATCTGAGCCTGGCGAGTCTGCTCGCCGGGCTGGGCGTGGCACTGTTCGTGGTGGTCGTCGCACGACCCGCAGGTGTGCGCGGCATCCAGCTCACGTCGTTCCACCCGGCGTCGGCGCTCGTGTTCGTGCTCTACTTCGTGAAGGAGCTGGTCAAGTCGAACTTCGAGGTGGCGTGGCAGGTCATCTGGCCGCGATCGAACCTGAACCGGGCGATCATCGCCGTACCGCTGCACGTGAACACCGATGGTCTGGTCACGTTGGTCGGCAACACGCTGACCTTGACACCCGGCACTCTCACGGTCGATGTCCGGTGCGACGACCCCGATCGTCCGCCGGTGTTGTACGTCCACGCATTGAACTTCAGCGATGTCGATTCGCTACGTCGCGACGTTCTCAAGGTCGAACGGCTCGCGGTGCGGGCGTTCGGGACGAAGCAGCAGCGGGAGGAACTCGAACGTGTCGTCGCGGCCTGGCCGGATCGGTCGGTCGACGACGAACACGAAGCGACGTCGACGGCGGAGGGAGGTCCGCGATGACCTGGTTCTCGATGACCGGGTTCGCGATCGTGCTGTTGGCGATCGGTGCGGCCGGGTTCCTGTTCCGACTGCTGCGCGGCCCGAGCCTGTCCGATCGGGTGGTCGGCCTCGATGGGATCCAGTCGATCGTCGTGATCGCCATCATCGTCTCGGCAGCACGGTCCGACAGCGGCATCACGATCGAGACGGTCCTGGTGGCGGTGCTCGTCGGTTTCGTCGGGATCACGGCGCTGTCGCGATTCATCGAGCGGCGGGGGAACTGATGGACATCCTCAGTGGGCTGCTGATCATCGCCGGATCGGCGTTCGCCATGATCGGTGGAATCGGCGTGGTGCGGTTCCCCGACCTCTTCTCGCGGATGCACGCCGCTGCGAAGGCCCCGACGCTCGGTCTGGTGCTCGTGTCGATCGGTGCGGCGATCTCGATCGGCACGCTGCTGGCGACCACGACGTTGCTGCTCGTGGTGATCCTCCAGTTGCTGTCGTCACCCGTCGGTGCGCATGCCCTCAGCCGGGCGTCGCGACGTCAGAACCCGGTCCCGCTCGACGGCCCCAACCATCTCGCGCGAGCCGAAGCGGCCGACGCGGCCGCCGACCCAGCCCCTCAGCGATGAGCGAGAAGCCGCCATCCGGGCGGTTCGCTCATCGCCTCGCGGTTTCGTCGTCGAGCGATGAGCCAGTTGTCGTGATCCGGGCGGTCGCTCATCGCCTCGCGGTGTGACGGCGTCAGGACTGGACGATGCGGATCGACTGGATCTCGATCGTCTCCGACGGGGTCCCGTCGGGCGTCCCAGCCGCGGCCATGGCTTGGACCGTGGTCTCGAAGCCGTCGGTCACCTGGCCGAACAATGCGTAGTCGGGCGGCAGGGCCGCGCCGTCGGAACCCGTGATGATGAAGAACTGGCTCCCTGCGCTGTCCGGTGCAGCGGTCTTCGCCATGGCGATCGACCCGATCTGGTACTGCCCGGGCGCAGGAGGCTCGTCGACGATGGTGTAGCCAGGTCCGCCGGTGCCCGTGGCGGTCGGGTCACCGCACTGGACCACGAAGTTCGGGATGATGCGATGACACTCCGTCGCATCGAAGTACTGGTTGCGGGCGAGGAATACGAAGTTGTTGGCGGCAACCGGAGCGGACTCCGGATCGACGGTGATGGTGAACTCGCCCTTGTTCGTCGTGACGACGGCCTCGTACGACGCTCCGTCCTCCAGACAACTCGGCGGGGCCGCCCCGAACGACCGGGTCTGGGTGTCGGCGCCGGCGGCAGGCGGACAGTCAGCGGGAGCGCTGCCGGGATCGTCGGTCTGCGTGTCGCCGGTC
>JBGTIA010000063.1:0-6973 GCA_041745835.1 Ilumatobacteraceae bacterium
TGGGGGTTCGACCGCATGCTTGCGAGCAACGGCCTGCTCGAGCACGAGATCGGCCCGGGTCGGCCCGGTGGCCGGCTCGTCGAGCAGCAGTGACAGGATTGCCGTCGTTCGGCCGAACGGAGGGTTGGCCACCACCCGATACGGCACTCGAGGGAACCGGAGTCGCTCGACGGCGTGGGGAATCACACGGATCCGATCCGTCATATCCAGCCGACGGACGCCAGCGACCAGGTGCGCCGCCCAGTCCGGGTCGGGCTCGACTGCCCAGACCGTGGCGCCGGTGCGAGCAAGTGGAAAGGTCAGCGCGCCGAGACCGGCCCCGATGTCGACGACCAGATCCTCGGAACCGATGCCGAGCCCGTCGACGAACCGGTCGACGAGCGCCTCGTCAACGAGGAAATGCTGTCCGAACGTGCGCCGCCGTTGGTCGCGTGCAGTTCTGCCCAGTCGCTCGGACACGGGCCATCACCATCATCGTCGTCATGTGCCAGACGGTACCGAAGTCTGTCGGATGGCGCAGCACGAGTTCCGCCCGTCAAGATTGCATCACGTCCTGGTCTCGTGTGAACGACCCTGCCATACTCCCAGCCGTGCTCAGCTCATCGTCTCCCCGTTTCCGTTCCCAGTCTCTGCTCGTGGCCGTCCTGGTGGCCGGTGTGGCGGCGCTCGTAGCGTGCGGTGGAACTGCTGCGAGAGCGGTCAGGTCGTGATCGAGGACAGGCTCGCCGACGAGATCGGACTCGGCGAACTCGACGCCACCTGCAACGAGCCAGAAGGGCTCAGCGACGGCGAGACCTTCACGTGCACGGCAACGACGGCGGACGGCGAGACGGTCGAGTTCCTCGGCACGATGACGTCCGACGACGAGTTCGAGATCGTCACCACCAACCTGCTGATCGCGTCCGACATCGAGGCCATCCGAGCAGAGGGTGCACGGGTGCTCTCCGCCGAGGTCGGTGCCGAGATCCTGCCCGATGACATCGAGTGCGCCGAGGGCAGTGTCGTGATCGATGCCGTCGGCAACTTCACGTGTGCGATCACCGACACCGCCACCGGCGAGGTGTACGACCTGACGGTGAGCACTGGTGGTCTCGAGCCGGGCGTCGGGGTGCGCGAACTCTCGTTCCAGGTCGGCGACGCTCGGCGTTGACGGTGCAGCGATCGCGCGGCGCCGGCGTCAGCGGTCGATGCGCAACGGCTCGTCGGCGGTCACGAGCGTGACGTCGTCGTCGATCCGCACGGGGACCCCACTTCCCGACAGCACCGTGAGCGTGACACCGTGGGGATCCAACTCGACGCACAGGATCGATCCGTGGCGCTGGAGGCGGAAGCTCACGCTGTCCCAGGTGCTCGGCAGTCGCGGCGTGAACTCGACGTAATTGCCCTGCTCGACCATGCCGGCGAAACCGTTCACGATGCCTGCCCACACGCCGCCGGCATTCGCCACGTGGACGCCGTCGGCCGTGTTGCCGTGCGAGTCGCACAGGTCGAGATACAACGCCCGGGTGAAGTAACTGAGTGCGAGTTCCTCGTACCCGACCTCGGCGGCCACCACGGCTTGCACACATGCCGACAGCGACGAGTCGCCGGTGGTGATCGGATCGTAGAAATCGAAGTTGCGGCGCTTCTGTTCGATCGGGAACCGTTCGGACCGGAGAAACATGGCGAGCACGACGTCTGCCTGCTTCAGCACCTGGTGGCGGTAGATCACGAGCGGGTGGTAGTTGAGCAGCAGGGGGAAGTGCTCTGGCGGGGTCGTCTCCCAGTCCCATGGTTCGAGTTCGAGGAACTCGGAGTCCTGAGGATTGATGCCGAGGTCCTCGTCGAACGGGATGAACATCGCGTCCGCGGCGGCGTCCCAGTCGTCGAGTTCCTGGAGTTCGAAGTGGGTCGCTCGACACAACGCGTCGAAGGCCTCGGCATTCCACTCCGCGAGAAATCGGATCGTGCGAGCGGCGTACCGCAGATTGAAGCGCGCCATCACGTTCGTGTAGAAGTTGTCGTTCACGACCGTCGTGTACTCGTCGGGTCCGGTGACCCGATGGATGTGGAACGTGCGGGATCCGTTCTGTGAGTAGAAACCGAGGTCGGCCCACAGCCGCGCGGTCTCCACGAGGATCTCGGCGCCCTCGTGTGACAGGAATTCGATGTCGCCGGACGCCTCCAGGTAGCGACGCAGTGCCAGCACGACGGCGGCGTTGATGTGGTACTGGGCGGTGCCGGCGGCGTAGTACGCCGAGGCCTCCTCGCCGCTGATCGTCCTCCACGGGTACAACGCGCCGACCTGGCTCATCTCGCGTGCACGCTGGCGGGCGGCGTCGAGCATCTGCCAGCGGAAGCGGATCACCTTCCTCGCCGCCTCGGGCATCGTGTACGACAGGAACGGTGCCACGTACACCTCGGTGTCCCAGAAGTAGTGACCGTCGTAGCCGCCACCCGTGACGCCCTTGGCGGCGATGCCCTGCTCCTGCGTTCGTGCCGACGCCTGCGCGAGCTGGAACAGGTTCCAACGCAGTGCCTGCTGTGCTGCGTCGTCGCCGCGGAGCTCGATGTCGGAATTGACCCAGAACTCGTCGAGCCACTCGCGTTGCTCGGCGACGATCCGCTCGATGCCGTCGGCCTCGGCACGTTCGAGGGTGCGCGAGCAGCGGTCGGCGAGTTCCTCGGCCGGAACACCGTTCGACGAGTGGTACGACACGAGCTTGGTGATCTTGATCGGGTTGCCCGGAGTCGCCCGAACCGTGAACACCGTCTTCGCGAGATCGGCGCCCACATGGGTCGTGACGCCGAACTGGCAGGTCGTCTCGATGTGGTGGCGCGTGCCGCACGCAAGGGTCATCTTGCTGTTGGCGCACCGGTAGCCCAGCACGATCTCGTTGCCGTCTTCGCGTTGCAAGCGCGGTTCGAGCACACGATGGTCGAACTTGCGCGACCTGCGGGGGTCGAGGCCCTCACCGAGCGCCGCTGCCTTCACGTGGTATTCGTCTTCACCGTCTTGTCGGTTCAACAGTTGCGAGGACACCACCACGGGTGCTGCGGCGTCGAGCAGCGTGATCTCGAACGTCATGACTGCGAGGTGACGGTGCACGAAGCTCACCATCCGCTGCGAGGACACCCGGACCCGCTTGCCGGCCGGTGTGCGCCAGATCATGTCCCGGGTGAGCACCCCGTTGCGGAAGTCGAGGGCGCGTTCGTAGCCCTCGAGGTCGGCGATCGGGAGCAGGAGCGGCTCGTCGTCGACGTACAACTTGAGCAGCTTGGCGTCGGGCACGTTGACGATCGTCTGACCCGTCTTGGCGAACCCGAACGCCTCTTCGGCGTGCAGGATCGGCCACGTCTCGTGGAAGCCGTTGAGGTAGGTGCCGTGGCTGTGAGCCTCGCGGCCTTCTTCCGGATTGGCGCGCATGCCGAGGTAGCCATTGCCGAGGGCGAACAGGGTTTCGGTGACGCCGAGGTCGTCGTTGGAGTAGGCGCGTTCGACGAGCCGCCACCCGTCGACAGGAAACCGGTGCGTGGGCAGGCCGGTCGGTGGAGGCTGACGGTTCATGTGCCGGGTTGCCCGTCTCGAGGCCGTTCATCGAGCAGTCGTGCCAGGTCGTCGACGACGAAGCTCGCGCCATGCTCGAGAAGGGTCTCGGCGCCTGCGCCGCGGTCGACGCCGATGACCACGGCGAAGCCCCCGGCGGCCCCCGCAGTGACGCCGGACACGGCGTCCTCCACGACCACCACCCGCGCTGGTTCGACACCGATCCGGCGTGCTGCGAGCAGGAACATGTCGGGCGCCGGCTTCCCGGCGATGTGTTCGGCAACCGCAACGAGGCCGTCGACGACCACCTCGAAGCGATCGGAGAGACCGGCTGCGTCGAGCACGTTGCGCGCATTCTTCGACGACGACACGATCGCCGAAGGGATCCCCGCTGCGTCGAGCAGGTCGATCGTGGCCAGCGAACCCGGGTACGGCTCGATGCCGTCGCGTTCGAGGATCGTGTTGAACAGCTCGTTCTTCCGGTTCCCCATGGCGCACACGGTGTCGTTGCCAGGGGGATCGTCGGGGTCGCCGTCGGGCAGCGCGACGTCACGGGACGCGAGGAACGATCGCACGCCGTCGTAGCGGGGCTTGCCGTCGATGTACCGGAGGTAATCGGCTCCGGTGTAGTCGAAGTCGGCGAAGAGTTCGCCCCAGGCGTGTTCGTGGAACTCCGCAGTTGGCGTGATCACACCGTCGAGGTCGAACAGCACGCCGGCGTGCCGACGCCACTCGAAGTCCGCCGCGCTCGATGTCACGCAGCCAGACTAGACAGCAGGGTCATCGATGGCGGCGGATCGGAGCTGCCTGTAGTCGAGCTTGCCGTTGGCAGCGCGGCCGATGCTGGTGACGGTGACCACCCGTTTCGGCGCCTTGTACGCGGCGAGGCGCGCCTTGACGTGCGCGATCAGCTCCGCCTGGTCGATCACGTCGCCGGCGTGGGGTTCGACGAGCGCGGTGATCGCCTCGCCCCACTTCTCGTCGGGCACGCCGACCACTGCGGCGTCGGCGACCGTCGGATGCAGTTTGAGGCACTCCTCGACTTCTTCGGGGTAGACCTTCTCGCCACCGGTGTTGATGCACTGACTGCCGCGCCCGAGCAGTGTGACGGTGCCGTCGGCCTCGACGGTGGCGTAGTCGCCGGGGATCGAGTAGCGCTCGCCGTCGATCACCACGAACGTCTGGGCCGACTTCGCCTCGTCCTTGTAGTAGCCGATCGGCGTGCGGCCGGGCAGCGCCACGCGGCCCAGGTCGCCCGAACCGGGAATGACGTCGAGTCCATCGTCGGTGATCACCCTGGTGGTCGGGCCGAGCTCGAACTTCGCGGTTTCGCCGCGCGACTCGGAGGTGGTGGTGTTGCTCGCCATCCCGATCGCCTCGCTCGAGCCGAGCGAGTCGACCATGATCAGTCGTGGGTTGTGTCGGAGCAGTCCCTCCTTGGTCTCCTTCGACCACATCACACCGGACGACACGACCACGCGCAGCGTCGAGATGTCCCAGCGATCCGGCTCGGTGTCGAGTGCACGAAGGATCGGCTTGGCGAACGCATCGCCGACGATCGACGTCGAATTGATCCCGTAGCGCTGGACCGTGTCGAGGAACTCCTCGGCGCTGAAGTGTCGTCCCTCCATTGTCGTGATCGAGCCGCCGACCATCAGGTTGCTGATCGCATTGAACAAGCCGGTGCCGTGCATCAGTGGAGCGGCAGGCATGTTGCGCGGGCCTGCCTTCACGATCCGTTCGGCGACCGCATCGAGGTCCTGCTCGGGAGGCATGCGCTTCTTGTTGTTGGCGTCGAGCACGCCGAACAGGTCGTCCTGGCGCCACATCACACCCTTGGGCATGCCGGTCGTGCCACCGGTGTAGAGCAACAGGAGATGATCGCCGCTGCGTCCCCACGGCCCCTGGACGTTCTCGTCGGTGCCGGAGGCGGCGGCGTCCTCGTACGGTGTCGCCCACTCGGGGCAGGGTCCGGTGTCGTCGTCGACCCACAGCCAAGTGTGCACCTTGGGCACGCGACCTCGGACGCCCTCGCACTGCTCGCTGAACGCTCCGTGGAAGACGACGGTGGTGGCGTCGGCGTTGTCCCACAGGTACACGAGTTCGTCGGCGGCATAGCGATAGTTGGTGTTGACCACTGCGAGGCCGGCCTTGAACGCTGCGAACATCGATTCGAGATACTCGGGACCGTTGTAGAGGTACTGCGCCACCTTGTCCTGCTCGGCAGCATCGGACCGCAGCATCACCGTGGCGACCCCGTTCGCCCGCCGGTTCAACTCGGCCCACGAGTGCGCGCGATCTCCCTGTTGTTGCGCGAGCGCGTCGGGGATCTGGGCCGCCACAGTCTCCCACAGGTCCGCGAAGTTCCAGCCGGCGTCAGATGTCGTCACGCCGACGAACGTACCAGCGTGGTCAGGCGGGTGGGCCCTGGACGAGGCGGTCGTAGGCGGCGGTGACAGGGGAGTGCTCGGCCATCGCGTCCCACATCGACTCGATCCACCAGGTGGCACCGGCGTCGGCGTACGCAGCGGGCGAGTGCTCGGCCATCGTTCCCTCCACGATGATGTCGACGTCCTCGGAGGGCCGATCCGTGCCGAGCTGCGCGCGGAGGTCGGCCACCTCGTCGAGATGCGGCTGGCGAGCGCTTCCGTCACCGTCGAGCACCTGCGGGATCACACCGTCCCAGCGGGTGGCCCGCGCCATCGACCTGGGACGCCCCAGTGCTCCGACGCACCAGATCGGAACTCGCGGCTGCTGCACGGTGTGGCCGATCGTGGGGAATTCGGTCGGCGACACCGTGTAGTGGGTTCCCGCATACGAGAACGGTTGGCCCGCCCACAGCCCGCACATGATGTCGAGGGCTTCGTCCATCAGTTCGGCTCGTGTGCGTCGGTCGCACTCCTCGCCGAATGCGTCGAACCCGGAATCGACCGCTCCGAGACCGACCGACAGCGTCACACGTCCTGCAGAGATCCGGTCGACGGTGGCGACCTGCCCGGCGAGTTCCCACGGCCGCCGACGCGACGGCGGGGTCAGCAACGTGCCGAGGCGAATCTTCGAAGTTCGCACCGCGGCGAGGCCGAGCGAGATCCAGGCATCGACTCCCCACACCGGCTCCCACACGAACAGGCCGTCCCACCCGGCCTCCTCGGCCGCGGCAGCGAGGTCGCCGACGTCCTCAGCATCGCCCCACGGGACCACGAAGCCGAACTTCATGACCTCGACCGTAGACCCTGGCGGGGACCCGTGTCACCCACGCGACCTACAGTCGGGAGGATGAACCGAGCATCCACGATCGTCGATGCTGCCCGTGACCTCGCCGAGCTGATCGAGGCACACGCCGACGACGGCGAGCGGAGCCGGCGCCTGCCGATGGCGACGGTGAAGGCGCTCAGCGACGCCGAGCTGATGCGCATGTGCGTGCCAGCGGCGTACGGCGGGCCCGAG
>JBGTIA010000064.1:0-5721 GCA_041745835.1 Ilumatobacteraceae bacterium
TGCGCTCGTGCACAGCGTGCGCGGCCGCGATGGTGAGGGCTCCGCAATCTTGCACGAGGCGGTTCGCGTCGCCACGCTGAGCGGGGACCGACAGAGCCTGGCCACGGCGTATCGCGAACTCGGGTTCGTCGAGGTTCAAGCGGGACGGCGGCCCACGGCCACCGACTGGCTGGTACGTGCTGCACAACATGCGAGCGATGACGCGTCGGCGGCTGCCATCCTCGGCGTCCACGGCATGAGCGCCTCCGACAGCGGCGACTACTCCCGAGCTGTCGACATGCTCAGACGCTCGGTCGACGCTGCGGTCCGCTGCGAAGACCGACGCCAGCAGGCATGGTCCCTCTCGATCCTCGGACGAGCCCACCTGCTGCGCGACGAGCGCTCACAGGCGGCGCTCGCGCTCGATCGCTCCATCGAGCTCGTCCAAAAGGAGCGATGGCTCGCCTTTCTCCCGTGGCCGCAGGCGCTGCGTGCCGAACTCGACCTGAGAGAGGGCGGTCTTCGCAGCGACATCGGTGGCATCGAGCAGACGTGGATGCTCGCATGCCAGCTGGGTGATCCCTGCTGGGAAGCAATGACCGCTCGGGTACTCGGAATGGTGAGCGCCCGCAACGGCGATCAGTCGAGAGCGACGTCCTGGCACGAAGAAGCACTGCGCCGATGCGGTTCGGTGACCGACCAGTACCAGTGGGTGCGAGCGGCTGTGCTCGACTCGATGATCGCCCTCGCCATCGATTCGGGCGAGCATGACCGTGCCGCAAGACTCATCGAAACACTGACCACGCTCGCCGCTCGATGCGAGATGCGGAAAATGCTCGTCCTCAGCCACCTCCATCGAGCGCGACTCGGCCACTCGGATGCCGTTGCTGCAGGACGCCTACTCGCGCACGGCATCGACAACCCAGCGCTGCACCGAGCGCTCGACGAGGCCGCGCAGTGAACTCGACGGCCTCGATTCGTGGGAGGTACTTGGCGCGGACGTTCTCGATTTCGGCGGACTGGTTCCACCACCTCGCGATCTCGGGTTCTGCGAACCACCCCACCAGGGTCGGCAGGTCACTCTCGGCAAGGGGCCGGAACCGAATGGCAGCAACCGACATCACGGTCATTCTGGCACCGTTCGAGCACCGCACTTCACGCGCTCGGAATCTCTCGACAGGGGATCAACGCGACTGGACTGCCCGCGCTGCACTGCACGTCCAGGAGGACCTCGGCGCGTCCGGGTCGATGAAAACCCGCGCGGCGTCAGCGTTCGGTGAGGACTGCGAGGGCAAGGGCGACGAGGTCGTGTCGGTCCAAGGCGGCGCCTCGTGCTCGGTGGGTACCGTTTTCGGGTATCGCGTCAACGGCATGGGTCGCAGTGGCTCGAAGGCGCGCTCCCATGTGGCCGTAGGGAGGAGAAAGCTTTTCGAGGTAGCCGTAGATCGTGGCGGCAACCACCGGGGCCTGGCCAGCGAGGAGTGCGGGTGCGGCCTCGAGCGTTCCGTCGAGGCCAGCCCAATGCCGGTGGCCGTAGGCCAGCAGTACCGCCCGTTGCAGCGTGTCGAGTGCTGCTGGGTCATTGGCGAGGGTCCTGATCCAGGTGAGCTGCAACCATTCCCAGATCGGTGTCGTGCCGATCGACTCGTGGAGTCGAATCGCCTCGTCAACATCGGCGATCGCTCGATCGAAGTCTGGTACATCAGTGAACAGCCAACGTGTGGCTGTGTTGCGGAGGACGTTGGCGACAAAATACGGTGCGCCGACGGCGCGAGCCGCTGCGAGCGCTGCGTCGGCGTCCCTTGCGATAGTGGCCGGACTGGAATCCAGATGGATCGAGAGCGCCGTCCAGAACCGCTCGATGGGATCGAGCACGTCGGGCAACGCCGAGCGGAGCTGGATGACGACCTCCTTCGTCGCGTCAGTGCGTCCGGCAGCGAGATGCCCGAGAAACGTGAGGACTCCGGGAAGGGTGCTGGGCTCGGGTGTTTCGACGACCGCGGCGAGTTCACCGAGCGCGACGGCGCGATCCGGGTCACCGTCGAAGAAGGCCCAGTGACCAAGAGACCAGTAGGTCGTGACGTCCTGGCTTTCGGAGATGTCAGCCAACTCGAGGGTGCGGCTACCCCACTCCTGGTGGTCGCGTCGCATTCGCTCGATTGCAAAGCCACCGGTTGCTCCGAAAATGGCATGGGCCTTGTCGATGTCTCCGGTCGTGATGGCCCATGCGTGTGCGGTGCCGAGATTCTCCCAGTCGTCGTCGAACCGGTCGCCTGCGTCGGCCTGTTGCGGACTGTCCCATCGTTGGCCGAGGTGCTGCGCGACCGTGACGAAATGCCGGACGTGAGCGTCTCGGACGGCGACGGTCTCGTCACGATCATCGAGACGTTCCTCGCCGAACTGGCGCAGGGTCTCGAGCAATCGGTACCGCGTACGACGCCCGGAACGTGAGGCGATCACCATCGACTTGTCCACCAGATCACCGAGCACATCCATGACAACATCGACGTCAAGGGCGCCGTCGTCGAGGTGACCGCCCGCGCACACGGCTTCGATGGCGTCGAGATCGAAACTGCCGACGAACACCGACAACCGGTCGAACAGCAGTTGCGCATCGCCCGAGAGCAACTGATACGACCACGCAACCGTGGCCCGCAACGTCCGATGACGCTCGAGCGCACCACGGCCACCGCCGCGCAGGAGACGGAAGCGGTCGTCGAGACGCTCCAGTAACTCGGCGGGGCTCAGGGAACGGATCCTCGCCGCCGCGAGCTCGATCGCGAGCGGAATCCCGTCGAGACGCCGACAGATCGCTGCGATCGCCTCGGCGTCGGTCGGCTCGAACTCGGAATCAGCCGACCGGGCACGCACGATGAACAACTCGGTCGCATAGCGCTCCTCCAGCGATGCAATCCGCACCACCGTCTCACCCGCCACACCGATCGGCTCGCGGCTCGTGGCCACGATCGTCACCGTCGGGCACTCGGCGACGATCGCTCCGACGACCTCGCTTACCGAATCGAGCACGTGCTCGCAGTTGTCGAGGATCAATAGCATCCGACGACCGACGCACCACTCGACGATCGACTCGACCACTGTCGCACCCGGCTGCAGGCCGGCCCCGAGCGCACCTGCAATCGTGGTGATCACGAGGTCTGCGTCGGCCACCGTTGCCAACTCCACGAACCACACGCCGCCGTCGAACTCGTCAACGACCAGCCACCCGACCTCGATCGCGGCCCTCGTCTTGCCGACCCCACCCGACCCGGTCAGCGTCACCACGCTCATCTGAGCCAGATTGGAGACACGACGTTGCAGGGCAGCGAAGTCACCAACCGACTCGTCCTGCAATCGAGGGAGATTCCCAGGCGCCACCCCTCCCGTCGGCACTGAGTCATCGATCCATTGGTGGAGCTGAGGCACGTCGTGGTCGAGGATCTGGAGTTCGAGTTGCTGGACTTCCCGGGAGGGGTCGACACCGAGTTCGTCGCGCAGGTTGATTCGCAGTTTGGCGGCGGTGCGTAGTGCGTCGGCCTGGTTACCGGCCTGGTACTGGGCGCGGATCAGCAGCGCCCACAGCGACTCTCGCACCGGGTGGAGCAAGCAAAGTCTGGTGAGATCGCCGATGACGCTGGTGTCACCCTCGGCAAGGCTGTGCTCGTACAGCCGTTCGCTGATCGACAGGGTGAGTTCGTCGAGTCGGCGGCGTTCGTGCTCGAGCGCACTGCACGCGCTGGCGCCGAGGAACGGGTCGCCCCTACGGGTGGCGAGAAGCGCAGCAAGAGAGTCCGCGTCGGCGTCGCCGGTGAGGCCGTCGGCGAGACGGACGACGTCGGTGTTCGCGTCGAGCCGGTACGCGGAGCCAACCGTGACGATCAGGTCGGCAATGCCGACCTCGGAACGAAGCCGCGAGATGTGGAATCGCAATGCGCGTAGCCCCGACGCCGGGGGTCGACCGTCCCAAATTCGCTCGAGGAGCGCTTCGGTGTCGACCGCGGTGCACCGCTGGAGGGCGAGCAGGGCGAGCAGAGTGCAGCGCAGCGGCGAGCCCGGCGTGTAGACCACACCGTCGTCATCGATCACGTCGACCGGCCCGAGCAAGCGGACTGTTGGCATCGACCCCCTCCGGTCAATCCGGGATTCGACGTTACCAGAACGTCACCAGAACGTCGTTGGCCACCGCTTGGGAATCAGTTCGTGGCGGCGGCAACCGCTTGGGCCACGGCGTCGGCGAAGCCGGTGCCGTGCAGCAGCGCAGATCCATTGGTCACGAATGCCACGGCGTCGTTCACGGCCAGTTCGAACGCTGCACCGTCGAGCAGGATCGAAGGGCTCTCGATACGAGACATACCGGCCTGGACCGCCGCCGAAAACGGGCGCTTCGCGTCTGAGGGTTGGGTTCGGTTGATCGGGTAGATCCCGGACGCGTCGCAGGGGCCCTGCAATTCTCGGTGATGTTCGAAGTCACTTGAGTTGCGAGGAGCCCCTGCTTGGAAACGGATGCTACGCGTATGTGCGCGCTGCTTGTCGGCCTGCCCGATGTGATCATCGTCGGTGTGGGCGACTGGCCGAGATGGTTGCGGGTCGTCATCGAAGTCCCGAGCGAACGACCCGGGTGCGACTGTGGCGGCATCGTGCATCGTCACGGCGTCCGCGAAGTCGAGCTCGTTGATCTGCCGGTGTTCGGCCGCCCGGCACGACTGGTGTGGCGCAAGCAACGCTGGCGCTGCACGTCCTGTGGTCGCTGCTGGTGCGACGACAACGGCGAGATCGGCGCTGCCCGGTGCGCGTTGACGACACGGGCCGCACGCTGGTCGACGTTGCAGGTCGGCCGCAACGGACGCGCGGTGTCAGATGTTGCACGCGAGCTGGGTTGCGGCTGGCACACCGTGATGGACGCCGTCGTGGCCATCGGTGAACAACTCATTGATCACCCCGACCGCATCGGTGACGTCACCGCGCTCGGCTTGGATGAGACCTTGTTCGCACGGGTGGGCCGGTTCCGGACCCAGTCGTGGTCGACGCAGATCGTCGACGTGCGCCGAGGCCAACTCCTCGACGTCGTCCCAGGCAGAACCGCCTCGGAGCCGTGCCGGTGGCTCGCGGAGCGCGACCAGGCATGGCTGGATCGCATCGAGTGGGCGACGCTTGATCTGTCGGCCAGCTATCGCTGCGTGTTCGACACGATGCTGCCCCACGCCACCCAAGTCGCGGATCCGTTCCACGTTCACCAGCTCGCCAACCGTGCCCTCGATGAGTGCCGACGACGCGTGCAGAACGAGACCTGCGGACATCGTGGCCGACGTGACGATCCGCTCTACCGAGCCCGGCGCCGACTCACGATCGCGAGGGAACGACTCTCCGACGATCAGCACGACCGGGTGCTCGGTCTGCTGCGTGCCGGCGACCCAAGACAAGAGGTGTGGTTCGCATGGAACGCAAAGGAAGTGGTCCGCCAGATCTACGACCACACCGATCCCGAACTCGCCGACGCATGGGTCGAAGCGATCGGCCACGACTTCAACGACTGGACCATGCCCGTCGAGGTTCGTCGCCTCGGACGCACCATCGCCAAATGGGCCGATCAGATCTGCGCGTGGCATCGCTCGCACGTCTCCAACGGACCAACCGAAGCGGTCAACAACCTGACCAAGCGCATCAAGCGGGTCGCGTTCGGGCTCGTGAACTTCCGACACCACCGAGTCCGCTGCCTGCTCTACGCCGGCCGCCCCGACTGGACCC
>JBGTIA010000065.1:0-4017 GCA_041745835.1 Ilumatobacteraceae bacterium
GACGGCGTCGAGCCCGATCGGTCGAGCCGCCCGCCTCGAGATCGGCGGGGCGTCGCGCTCGCCACGTCGACGTCGGGGGCCACTGAGCGAACTCGAGCTCGCCGACCAGGTCGGTCGAGACATCGAGCTGTTGCTCGGCGAGATGGGTGACATCCGCACGGGGACACCGCTCGACTGGCTCCCGCTCAGCGGACTGGGAGGCGCGTGATGACGTACGTCCGCAGCACCGACGGCACACGAATCCACTACCGCATCACCGGTCGACCCAACGGTGCCCCGATCCTTTTCATCCAGGGCCTCGGCGCCGACAAGAACGGCTGGAACCTCCAGCGACTCGCCACGGCACCCTGGTACCGGGGCATCGCCCTCGACAATCGCGGTGCTGGTCGCAGCGACAAGCCACATGGGTCCTACTCGCTCGAACAGATGGCCGACGATGCAATCGCTGTGCTCGACCACGCCGGCGAGGAGACAGCGCACGTGGTCGGCGCATCGATGGGCGGAGCGATCAGCCAGATCATCGCCGTGAAGTACCCCGAGCGGACCCGTTCGATCACGCTGGCGTGCACGGCGGGCCGTAACCATCCATGGCGCGAGGAGCTGCTCGCCAGCTGGCGCGACACGGCCCTCGAACGCGGCATCGGGTCGATGGGTGGCGACGCTGCGCGCTGGATGATCGGGCCACGATCGTTCCGACGTCTGCTTCCTGCGATCGGTTGGCTCGGCCCGCTGGCGCTCGGCGGACCTGCGCACGCCTTCGCGGCGCAGTGCGATGCCATCCTGACGGCGAGCGACTCCCATCAGGAGTTGATCGAGCGGTTGCCCACCATCGCCGTACCGACCCTCGTGATGGTCGGCAATCAGGACATCCTGACGCCGCGCGGCGACAGCGAGGATCTTGCCGCCACCATCCCCACGGCGGAGTTGGTCGTGATCAGCGGCGCGGCTCACGGCTTCATGGTCGAACACGCCACCACCTTCAACCGGGTGCTGCTCGAGTTCCTCGGGCGGGCCGAGCGGGCGTATCGATCCCGCACCGCCGAGCAGAAGCAGCTCGACGATGCACTTGCCGGCTGAGCGCAGTAGACCCATCGGATGCGAGTCGTCATCGTGGGTGCCGGTCTCTGCGGGCTGGTCGCCGGACGCCAGCTCGTCGACTCGGGCACCGACGTGGTGCTGTTCGACAAGGGCCGCTCGCCGGGGGGCCGACTAGCCACGCGGCGCATCGGTTCGGCAACGCTCGACCACGGCGCACAGTTCTTCACGGTGCGCACCCCCGCACTCCAACGCCGGGTGGATGACTGGATCGACCGTGGGCTCGTCGCGATCTGGACACACGGATTCGGGTCGGAGGACGGACACCCCAGGTACGTCGCAGTGTCCGGTATGAACTCGCTGGCGAAGGACCTCGCCGGCGATCTCGACGTTCGATGTTCGACGATGGTGTTCGCGATCCGGCCGTCGCCGGCGGGCGGGCCGACGAGTGGTTGGAACGTCGTGATCGATGACGGCACGGTGCACGCCGCCGACGCGGTGATCGTCACCACGCCACTGCCCCAGGCCTTCGCGCTGCTCGCCGATTCAGGAATTCGGCTGGACGAGTCGCTGATGAGGACCGACTACGACCGCACCATCGCGTTGCTGGCCACACTCGACCGCTCCGGCGCCGTGCCGGCACCCGGCGGTCTCCAGGCGCCGACGCCGGAGCTGAACTTCGTGGCCGACAACGCTGCCAAAGGCGTGAGCGCCACGCCCGCGCTCACTGCGCACGCGTCGGCTGCTTGGAGCGAGGCGCACTGGGATGACGACCTCGACGACCTGTGCACCTCACTGATCGACCTGGTCGGCCCATGGCTCGGCGACGCCCACATCGTCGAGGCACAGGTCAAGAAATGGCGATTCGCCACGCCACGTTCGGCCTGGCACGACCCGTGTTGGGTCGCAGATGGCGGCACCGTCGTGCTCGCCGGCGACGCATTCGACGGTCCCCGGATCGAGGCCGCTCACAACTCGGGTCTCGCAGCGGCCCACGCCCTGGCCGGCTGAACCGACTCGCGTCGCGACACACGATGCTCAATTCTCGGCGGGGTCACCACAGCGCACCGACGTGACCTGCCGGGTCTCGAGATCCAAGATGGTCACGCTGTCGGGACCGAAGCGCCGCAGGAAGTCGCTGAAGGTGGGAATGTCCTCGCCGTCGCAGTCACGCTCGATCACCGGCGCGTACGGAATCCGCCAGCCGCTGTTGAACACGGCCGAGCCGTCGACGAGATCGACGATCGGCGGGAGTTCGACGGTCGCACTCGGCGTTTGCGGCACGATGGCGAACCAGACGACGGCATCGCCGAGCATGTCCGCGAGCACGGCGCAGCGGTTGGTCATGTCGAGTTCGTCACACTCGATCTGCCCCAGGGTGCCGGGCACGATTCGCAGCACGCGTTCGGCGTCGAGCGTGAGGTCGATGAACCCCGACGTCACACCTGAGGGGGCGACGGTGAAGTCCTCGGAGCTCGCTGCCGACTCGATGGGGTCGATGAGGTCGATCTTCCGTTCGATCAGCTCTGGCTCGATGACCGCCTCGATCGAGCTGTTGTCGGTCAGGATCGCCCTGGCGAACAGCGCCAGGGCGCCGAGCGCTGCGACGGCAGCGACGAAGCGCCAGTTGAAGAGCTGCCTCACGTCGTCACGGTAGCGAGTTCACGTCGCGCGGTGACCGCGGCCCGATGGGCGGCCTCGCCGATCGCGTCGAGCACCCGATCGCTGTGGCCGAGGCCGACGAACAGCGCTTCGTACGCCCCAGGGGCCATCGCGACACCCTCGGCCAGCATGGACCGGAAGAACGCGGCGTACGCACGCTCGTCGGTTCGTTTCGCGTCGTCGAAGTTCTCGACCGTACCGGCGTCGGGCCCGCAGACGATGCCGAGCAACGTGCCCACGACCGGGAACGTGGCCTCGAAGTCGGCAGCCTGACACGCGTCGCGCAGCAGGGCCGAGAGGTGGCGAGTGCGGGCCATCAACTCGATGTACGCGTCGGCAGTCAGCGTGTCGAGTGCTGCGAGGCCAGCCGCTGTGGCGATCGGATTGCCGGACAGCGTTCCGGCATGGAAGACCGGACCGACCGGAGACAGGTACTCCATCACCGCTGCCGAACCGCCGATCGCTCCGATCGGCAGACCCCCGCCGATCACCTTGCCAAAGCACGTGATGTCGGGACGAACGTCGAAGCGGGCCTGCGCGCCGCCGGACCCGAGCCGGAATCCGGTGATCACCTCATCGAAGATCAAGAGGGCACCCACCCGGTCACACTCGGCTCGAAGTCCCTCGAGGAACCCCGGCACGGGAGCCACGACGCCCATGTTCGCGGCCACCGGTTCGACGATGACCGCAGCGACCCGATCGTCGAGTTCGGGCACCAGGTTGTAGGGCGCGACGATCGTGGCGGCGACGGCACCATCAGGCACGCCGGCCGTGCCCGGCAATCCGAGGGTGGCGACGCCACTGCCACCGGTGACCAGCAGCGCGTCCGTTGCGCCGTGGAAGTTGCCGGCGAACGTGACGATCCGATCCCGGCCCGTCGCGCCGCGAGCGAGGCGGATGGCGGTACTCGTGGCCTCGGTGCCCGAGTTCATGAGACGCACCCGCTCGCAGCTGGTTACCCGGGTGGCGATGGCCTCGGCGAGCTTCATTTCACGTGGTGTGGGCGCGCCATAGGAAGTGCCGTCGACGACGGCTACCGAGACCGCACCAGTGATCGCCGGGTGCGCGTGGCCCAGGATGACGGCACCGTAACTCTGCACGAGGTCGTAGTAGGTGTTGCCCTCGACGTCGGTGATCGTGGCCCCCGATGCACGCGCCACCACGTACGGCTCGCCGCCGACCGCCTTGAAGGCTCGGATCGAGGAGTTGACGCCTCCCGGGATGGCGCGACGCGACCGTTCGAACAGCACCGCATTCGACGCCACGCCGGCACCGGTGCACACGATGGGATTGCACCCGGCGCGCTCGCACCCCACGGGG
>JBGTIA010000066.1:0-11526 GCA_041745835.1 Ilumatobacteraceae bacterium
CAACGTCATCACCGCAGTCCCCTACGACCCGATCGTCTACGAACGAACTCGAATGGTCGACGACATCGATCACGCGTCGCTCGCGCAGGTGCTGATCGACTGCCTCACCGGCAACGCTCGCATGCCCTCCGAGGGCGAGGCTCTGGTGAAGTGGATGGCGAAGAATGAGCCGCTGTGGCGGTCTGCCGCGTTGCTTGACAACGCTCGCGGCCGATAACTCCGAATAGAACTTGAGAAGTTCGATTCGGTCCCACATGGACGTATCAACTCTTCGAAGGGCATCCAATCCGCTCGCGTACGAAACGATTGTTCCGTATTTGAAACGACGGTCGTAACGTCGAGGACATGGACTTCCGTCACCCGGTCGAGGCAGTGGTCGGTGGCACTCGCGGGCGCCTACTGGCCGTGCTTGCCCAGACGACCGCTCCGCTCACACTGCGGAGACTGGCCCGGCTTGCGAGCGTCAGCCCTGCGCAGGCCTCGAGGGTGATGCCCGCGCTCGTCGGCCTCGGCCTCGTCGAGCGCTCAGAGGTTCCTCCAGCTTCGCAGTTCCTTCTCAATCGGCAGAACGTCGCCGCACGCTTCATCGTGGAGCTTGCTGACGTTCGCCAAGCGGTGTTCAGCCGGATCGGCGATGCTGCCCGAGACATCGAGCCGGCCCCGATGAGTGTCATCGTTTTCGGTTCGCTCGCCCGAGGTGAGGCCGACACCGAGAGCGACGTCGACCTCGTCGTTGTCCGCCCAGACCATGTCGGCGAGGATGACGACCGGTGGTCCGCCTCTGTCGAAGATTGGCGGCGTCGGGTCGGCGCGGTTACGGGCAACGACGTCGAGCTGGTGGAAGCGTCAGTCTCTGAGGCGACCCGGAAACTGCGTGGACGCTCCGGACTCTGGCGCGACATCAAGCGGGACGGGGTCGCTGTCTACGGCGCCACGGCCACCGAGTTGGTGGAACGCTCCAAGGCTTAAGCCGCAGGAGTCCTCGCGAGTCGTCGAGCGAGAGCCGCCGACTGATGCTCAACATGTCGGGTGCTCAGCGGCTTTTCGTCGACCGACTCCAGGATCGAGTTGCACGTGTTGAGCGCCGTCAACCGCCCCCGGAGCATGTCGAGATGGCGCTCGATTTTCGATCCAGGAGGCGAACCCTGCGTCTCGATCGCCTCGGCGACCCGAGCCCGAAGCGAGTGCTCGACCGCCCGCTTGGTATCGAACGGATTGAACTGGCAGCACGGCAGCGCGCACCGGGCGTACTGCTGGAGACCGCGCGTGTCGGCGAGCATGCGGTACTGCTTCCCCGAGATCGAGAGGCCGAGAGCGGGCAGATAGATCCGCCGTCCGAAACCCTTGCCCTTCATCCCCTCGCTCGGCTTCTTGGGTCGAGCCTTCGAGGCAAAGTTGAACGTCTCGCCCTCGGCGAGGCCGGCATCGGCCGCGGTCGCACCGAGAACGCGGAAAAAGCTCCCGGCACCACCTCCTCGACCGGCGATCACCGAGAAGTCAGCCGCGGCGTGCGCGTAGAAGTCTGCGCAGCGCAGCAGCTTGGACACGGTGTCGTGCTGAGGTTGAAGCGGGGTGATCTGGAGGTAGACGCCGGCGACTGCGCGACTGATCGCGTCGAGGAACTCGGCTCCGGCGTCGAGGCGTTCCGAGTGCAGGCCGGCGAAAGCGATGAACGGTCGTGGATCGAGGTCCGACATCGCAAGTGCCGTCTCCACGGCGGTGAGCGTCATTGTGTTGACGTCGTCGTTGCGGTCCCTCGGAACGAATCCCGGGATGAGGTACGCATCGGCTCCGAGCTCACACTGCGACCGCAGGTCCGCCTCCACGAACCGGCGTACGTCGACTCGCTCGACCAGCGGCGAGGCGGGGGCGTACGGGGCCTTCGCCATTGCATCGACGTCGAACGTCGGCTGCTCGCGGTACCTCCAGGCAGACGAATCGACGATCGTCTTGACGCCGTGCGCAGCCAGCGCCTCCGGCATCGACGGTCTGGCCCTGGCGTAGGCATGATCGACGATCGCCCAGTCCAGCTCCACGCCGTCACCGAGCGGGAGTCGACCGGGTGGCCCGAGCGCGCGATCGACGCCGGTCCAGTTCCGCTTGTCGATTCTCGGGAGGAAGCCGTGTCCGAAATCCATGCTGACTCATTTGCTAGTTGGACATTGTTCCGCCATACTATACGACAGACACGCGACAAACCACAAGCGCGTAACATGACACCAAGGAGCGCACCCACGATGCCGCAAGTTGTCGACGTTCTCGATGAAGTCCTGGCCGATGACATTGTCGACACCACTGACGTCGCCAGAGTTCTCGGCTCGACTGTCAGAAGCGTCGCTCGCTGGCAGGCCGCCGAGGTCGCACCTCGGCGCGAGTCAGAGGAACGACTGCTCGAACTCAAGGCCGTGCTGGACCTCGCTCGCAAACACCTGCGACCCGAGTCGGCGCGGCTCTGGCTCCGAAGCCCGAATCCGGAACTGAGCTACAACAAGCCGGTCGACCTCATCGCGGACGGCGAGTACCGACAGGTCATCGGAGCCCTGCTCGCCATGGCAGAAGGCGTCACAGCGTAGAACGGTGGCCGACCTCGTCGAACTGGTCAGCACGGCGCCGCGCCGGGCACTGGACGCCGTCGGCTTTCGCCAGCAGGCGCCCGCGTACGACCCGCTCAGCGGAGAAGGCGCACGAATCCACGGCGGTCGGTTCAACCCGCCCAACAGCTTCCCAGTCCTCTACCTCTGTTCGACGGCGGGTTGCGCAGCGGCCGAGTTCACGAAGTTCGCCAGCAGCCACCCCATCGGGCTGTCGGGCTTCCTCCCGCGGAAGTTGTGGCGCTACGAGATCAGTCTCAGCAACGTGCTCGACCTCACGGAGGCGGAGACCATCGACCACCTCGGCCTCGAAGTATCCGAGCTCGTCCAGGAGGACCGAACCGTGACTCACCAACTCGGCGAGGTTGCGCACCAGTTCGGATATCAGGCCGTGCGCAACGCATCAGCGGCTGGCGTCGACGACGTGATCGCCGTGTTCATCGAGAACCTGCGAAGCGGAGTCCTGAGTCCGTCGGAGGACGCTGTATGGAACGACGTCGACGACATCCCAGTCTTCTGACTCTCTGCGTGCGAGCGACTCATCCCCAGAAGATGCAGGTCGGGTCGCGCTTCACTTCCTCGATCAGTTCGTCGATGTGGGGCGTCGGGTCGACGAGGTCGTACTCGTGGAACTTCAGGTTGCGGTCGCGCCAGTACAGCGACCACTCCTTGCGGACCTTCGTGTAGCGGAAGCGGCAGATCGGGAAACGCGTCCATTCCGGGCCGAAGTCCTCGCGCCACGGTGGCCGGCATTCGAGCACCGTGATCGTGCGGTCGGTGACGTCGATCTCGAACCGGAGCTGGTCATGCAGGTGTGGCGGCATGCCGCCGTTCCGCTGGTCGATCCACCTGCGGACCCTCGCCAGGTCGAGGTCAGGGATCACGACGGGCGTTCTCCGATGGAAGTCGGCCCGGGAAGATACCGCTCCCCGAAAGCAGAGGACCAGAGGTTCAGGCGACGGTCGGCGATGCGGTCGGCTCCTTCGACGATCTCCTCAAGGCTCACGAATCTCAACCGTGATGCCTCGTGCGGCACCATCCAAGAGAGCACCTTCTCGACTCCGACACGGGCGTCGGAGTCGTCGTCGGGCGCGACGACGATGTAGCGGCCGGTCGCGGAGAGGCAATCCTCGGCGACAGCCATGAGGAGCAGACCTCGCCACATCTGGTTCGTCGCCGGCTCTACCAGTTCTTCCGCTGCACCGATCCGGAACCACCCGCTCTCCTCCGTCACCCGCCGATACAGAGCCCGGTCGTAGCGCGCCTGCGTGAACGTTTCGGTGTACTTCGTCTCGATGGCGAGGAACCGGCGCTCCCCGTTCCGGGTCCGGTAGTCGACCTGGGCATCGAAGGCAGTCCGGTCGTCCCACTGCGGTGGCGACGGGGCCTCGCACACCACGTCGTCGATCTCGGCAGCGTCGGCATCGAACACGCCCCGCACTAGGTCGACAAAGCCCGGAGTAGACCCGATCGCTCCGAAGAGGTTGAAGCACATCGGCATCGACGACAACAGATTGCCGAACAGCCGCTCGGCATCCAGCGTCCCACCCTCCAACTGCACTTCCTGCGCACGTCGCTCGGCGTGCTGGTACGCGGCTTCGTCGATGAAGTTCAGCCGGCGATCCGCTGCAACCGCATCTGTGTCGAACGTGCTCCCGACCAATCGCTCTGGGACCACCGGATGAGGACCTGGCGCAACATGCCGCTGCGCCTCGCGCCACCACGATTGGTGTCGTCGGTAACGAGCGACTCGCGGTGAATCTCTTGCGACCGTCAGCTCGGAGGCGTTCCACGCGGGCCACGCGGGCGTGTGATCGCCCAACGGGTTCGGCCACCACACCGCCGTGGCCGGCCTGGCCGACAGATCGATCGCCGGCATTTCGCCTCCGGCCAAGTAGAGCTGAGCCTGTGCTGTGATCAGTCGCTCGAAGAATGGGTACAACTCGTCACGGCCCCGCCAGATGGCATCGGAGTACTCATCGGCCTGCCGAGCTGCGTCCCAACCGTTCGGATCGGGCTTCGTCGCATGAGCTTCCGAGGCCTTCAGCTCGATCGCGATCAGTCGCCGCGTCACCGGATCGAACCCGAGCAGGTCGATCTTGCCGTTCGAGCCATTCGATAGATGGACTCGCCACTCGTGAGCGACGAAGATCCAAGGAGTCTGGGCCAACCGGAGCTCGTCGGCCAGCGCCGAGGCGATCAAGCTCAGCGAGAACCGCTCCTCAGTCGACGCCCGCCCGAGACCGTCGCGCTTTCTTTCGTAGGCGGAGGTCATCGATTCGATCTGGTCGGCCGAGGGTGGCAGCGCACTCAACGCTCCACCACCGCCTGGCGCTCCGACCGAGATCATGGAGTCACAGCGCTCGACGTCGAGACTCATCACAGTGAGTCCTGCAACCACCGGACGGAGGAGCACGTCAACGCCGCCGAGCGCAGAGCGGAATCGCGAGATGGTCTCGCTTACGGATGATTGGTCCTCGAGCAGAGCAACTGATCGGAGGTGGCCTTCAGTCACCCACCGGCGTGTGGACTGACGTCTCGGTGGGCGGCCGCTCGTTTGGTCCCGCTCGGTCGCCAGCTGTTCCGCTTCAGCTGCCTCCATTCCGTGCGCCGCCGTCAGGTGACGGATGAAGTTGTGGCGGCGTGATGCAACGACCTCGCACTCGGGACAGTCAAACCGATCGCTCGCCACCGCCAGAATGATGGCACCGAGTAGTAGCCACGAGCTGCTTGCTCGACTCCGCGGGCGCGCCGTGCGACCGAACTTTCATGCTCAAGAGCTGGAAAGCCGATACGTCAAGCATGTTGTTGGAAGGCGGGCCGGCCACGTGATTGCGGTACTGCGCAACCGGGCGCGTGCGGCGTCGCGTCGGGCGGAACTCGCTAATCGGCAGCGCGCCGGGGCGTACTCCCGGCGTCAGATTCGGCAGCGGCGCCGCGAGGTGCTCCGGCAGCACTGGCGACACTTCGGGATACTCCTGCTCATCGGCGTGGCCACAGCGTTCGCCGCCGCGTTCGTCCTGCCCGATGAGATTGCCGACTACGCGATCGGCGCGATCGCCATCGCCACGCTCTGGTTAGGGACGACGGCGATGCACTGGATGGATGGCATGGCGAATCATCGTCTCGGCCTCGCTGGCGAGGAACTGACCGCCGACGAACTGCAGAAGCTCCGCAAGCGCGGCTGGCGAGTCGTGCACCACGTGATGCTTGTAAAGGGCGACATCGACCATGCGGTCCTCGGGCCGGGCGGCTTCTTCGCCGTCGACTCGAAGTATCGGACCGACTGGTCGAGCGGGCGAGAGGGCATCGGCGAACTCGCTCGCCGCTCTCGCAGGCAGGCAGTCGCTCTCCAGTCGCGGCTGCAGATGAGGGAACCGAAGGTCCAGCCGACTGTCCTGCTGTGGGGTCCTCGGGTATCGAAGGTGTTCGACGAGGTCTTCCAGCACGATGGCGTGACCTTCTGCCTCGGGCCAGCATTCGTCGACCACGTCCGCTCATTGGATACCGCCGTCGACCAGGCAACGATTGATCAGGCGTACGACCAACTCGACGACTACGTGACACGGCGAGACGTCGGAGAAGCTCGCGATCACGGCACCCCGGGCAGGCCGATGCTGGATCACGTGCAAGACCTGCTCATTGCTGCGTTCCTGGCAGCGGTCACGCTCGCGGCGATCGTCAGCACGATCAAGCTGCCGCCGATTGGTGTGTGGGCGATCGGACTCGCAAGTGCGATAGCTGCCGCCTCACGGTTTGTGCGGCGGCGCTTCCCAGGGAACGAGCGCGTTCAGCGAGCAGCAGTTGCCACAGGCACAGCGTCGCTCGGGTTGGGAGCGCTGCTCACCCTCCTCGTGCCGATCGACCTGATCTGGTAGCGGCGGTCAAGGCCGATCTCGTCCAGGCCAGCGCATCGGGGGCGCGGTTGCCGTGAGCTCGTGGAGCGATCGTTGGTCGTGCGGTACCGGGTACGCGCCCGTCTCCGCCGGTCTAGGTTGGAGGCATGCTCGGACCACTGGAGTCTCGATATGTCCAGGTTCACCCATCGGCCACGACCGGCCGGGGTGTCTGTCGCTGGTTCGAGTCGAATCCGAACAGGTGGTTCACGCACGCCGAGATCAAGCAGGCCACCGGATGCAGCGATCGGAGCATCCGCGAGCCCCTGCCGGAGGCGCTGAACGACAAGGACTTCGTCCGCATCGAGGTCGACAAGTCGAAGCAGGCTTGGACGTACCGGTATCGCGCTGGGTGAGTGAGCGCAGCGTCAGCGGGTTTCGGGTTCTAGGTCGAGCATCCAATCCTGCATCGACAGCGCGTCGTCCCACTCCACTGACACCAAGGTTCCATCGGGGAACTTGACGCCGTCGCCAAGCTGCTCGAGCGCCTGGCCGACGACCGTACTGAAGGGTTCTTGCGCGGCGGGGCGCGATCGCAATGCGTCGTAAATCGAACGAGGCATCCCGACGGACACCCCAAGCCCAGCCAAATCGCTCACGATCATCGCTTTCAGGACGTCGTTGCGCTCCCCGAAGTCAATCGCTGCCGCGAATGGCTCGTAGTAGGCGCGAAGGAAGTTCTCGAAGGTCAGGTCGATGCGGATGGCTTCTGGCTCGTTGTCCTTCGGGTCGAACGCGTCGACCATCATCGTTCTGTTCGGCGGTGGGAACGAGGCGACGCACCCGAGCGCCAACCACGGCGCTGCGCCCTCGATCGAGAGGATCGATCGCTTCTGATCCTCCAGCTTCGAGCGCAGATCGTTCTCCATTGCGTTGGATCGTCCTTTTGCCTCCGCTACGACCCACCCGAGTGGGGCGCGCCCGATGAGGTCGGGGCGCGTGCGTCCAAGGCCGAAGACAGCTCCGTAGCGAGTCGCGTAGCGGTCGACGTGCATGAGGTAGGTCACGCCGATCTTCTGGCGGCAGAAGATTCCGGTGAGCGCCTGCCCGAGGGCGTACGAGAGGGCAACCTTCTCCGATCGGTCGAGTTCGAGCGCCAGGGCTGAGCGCACGAGACGACCACCGTTCGCCCGCCGTACGTACGAGGGCATCAATGAGGCGCGATGAATCCACTCCCAGACCGACGACATCCCGTGGCCGGCAATGTCGCCGGGAGCCCGGCCCGTTGCGAACAGTGCATGGGCCAGTTCGTCCGCATCGAAGTGGAGCATGTGCGGGCCGTTGATGACTCCCGGCGGGAAGGCGTGAGCGGAGAACGGGACGCTGAAGTCATGAGCCGGCGTCGGCATGTGCTTCTCCACTGCTCGGCGGCCAGCGCACGCCACTCGCTCCAGGTTGCTCAGTCATGACACCCCTCCGGTGCGACCACGAGGTCGTTGGACACCTCGGTGGTGGAGATCATCGTGGCTATCGATACCGGTGTGCGACCGCAACGAGTCTTCGTGGCGCCGGAAGGCGCAGGGGTCTGAGCTGGGTCGCGAACGTGCGGCGGCTTGTCACCGTTTCGTTGGTCGGTCCACTTGCGGACCCCTGCGAGATCGAGCACAGCGATCACCGCTCGGATCCGGTCGCTGTTGGCGGGCCGGGATCGGTGCTGCCGGTTGCGAGCGACCGACGGCGCTCGACGGCTCGTGCGGCCTTGAACTCCTGCACCGTGTGTTGGCCGTGGAGCGTCGTGACGAGGTCCGCGCCGAAAGCGTCCCGGTCGACAGCCGACCCAATCCATGACACCGGCCTGCGGTGCCGCGCATGCGGCTCAGCTGCGCCCACGAATCGGTACGGGCCCACCAACTCCCCGATTGCGACCTCGCGTTCGCGGGTCGGGAGTACCACCAGATCGCCCGCTCCGGCTTCCCAGAGGAACCGCCGCCAGTAGCCAACGAACAACGAGATCGCACGGGGTGCGCGATCAGGCATCGACTCTGTCAGCCGCGCGCGAATCTCGTTCGGATCCGTGACGTTAGCCAGATCACCGATCTCGTCACCTCCGATGCTGACGAAGCCGTTGGCCAGCATGACACGCTCCAAATCCGAATCGCGCCAGGCGTGCACTCGGTACGCCTTCGTGTCGTCCGGACGAGAGAGGTCGACCGCCGTCACTCGCGGTTCGCGCGGTTGCACAGCGGCGGCAAGGATCGCGTGGTACTCGCCGAGGGTCCCGCGGTTGACGGGCTCGTCGTGGGCGAGGGCATTGCGAAGATGCCGTGCGATACGCAGCGTCTCGTAGTCGATGCCCGTCGCGTCTGCGACCTCTCGGAGAGCCAGGTCGCTCATCTCTCGATGACCGTGGCGCTTGCGGAGCGTCTCGAACGCTGTGACGAACTCGTGGTTCTCCCGGAGCTGGGCATCCGTAATCACGACGCCACCCAGCGTTGGTCGACGACCGCCCACGTCAGCTCGGTTCGTGGCCGCTGCTCGGCGTCGAGGACAGTTGTGCGTCAGACGGCCAGATGGCGACCGCAACGGTCGCGAGCGCATTTGCCCTTGCCGCTATGTGCGCTTCGTCCCAGGTGTTGCTGTGCGCGACCTCGTAGTTGATGACCAACGACTTCTGCTTCTCGAACTCCGGCTTCTTGACATCCCACCCGAGATTGGAGACCGATCCGTTGAACGAGGGTGTGACCAGCGTGAGGTTTCCGATCCGATCGACGACCCGGTCGCGTTCGGTGGCCGGACTCAGCCACTGCGGATCTGCGACATCCTCGGAGATCGGTACACCGGTCTCGTCGGCGATCGGCCAATATGCCCGCCACTTCTGAGGCATCACGTGCTCGATCTGCAGATTGTCGTACGCGATGCTCGCCGGCGGCTCGTTCGGATCGTCGGCGCGAAGCTGCTCGTCGATGGCGCCGAGCAGCAGCCGAATTCGCTCCTGCGACATCCCTCGGTAGAACTTCCGCTCCAAGAACGCCGAGCGCATGTCGGCGTCTGTCGGCCAGTCGAGGACACCGCCCTGCAGGCCGGCGATTACCGCGTCGGCGACATCGACCTCCTTCTCGGCTGCCCGCTTCGCCTCCCGGAGAACGCGGGACAGGTGCGTGCCGTACCCGCGCGTTTGCCAACCGACGAACGTCCGCCGCAGGGCCCACGACTCGATTGTGCGCACAGCCCGCACGTGATCCTCGGGCGAGAGCTGCGTAGAGTCGACTGTGCGGAGCCAGGCGAGCAGCGGCACCGCGGTCGTGATGTCGAGTGATCTGATTCGGCGGTACGACACCGCGAGGCGTTCGTCCTCGCAGGGTGCGGCGTCGTAGATCACCTTGTACGCCTTCGCGAACGTGCTCAGATTCTGGAGCACTGCCTCGGTGGGCGGACCGTCGTCGAGATACTCACGAGCCTCTCGATAGAGGTGCCCGACGTTCGCCTCCGAACCTGTCGCAGCGGTGAGCCAGACCGAGAGCAGGACGTCCCGACGACCGCGCTGTGCGTGCCCACGCCCGACCGTCTTCTTCCACCAGTCGTCGTCGAACTGTGCCCAGTACTTTTCGTAGAGCGTGTCTACGTCTTCATCATCCAGCTCGCTGCGGAGGAAGAGGAGGTTCTTCACGAGGTCGATTGCAGAGAGCGCAGTCTGGCGGCCATTGAGGACCTCGAAGATCACCTGGGCGTCGTCGTTGTCGTCCAGGTCGATGACGACCAGCTTGAAGAGGCTGGACAGAGCGTCGGCGAGTGCGATGAGCCGCTCTTCGTTGACTTCATCGTCGTCGCCCACAGCGAAGTCACGAGAGGATTGGGCGAAGAACTGCCGGGCCTCGAGGTACAGATGTGTGCCGGCGTGGTCTCCTTCCGACGCCTCGTCCAGCAGAGCGCTCGGCCAGACCTCCCGATCCTTCCGCCGAGGCCAGAGCTTGTAGATCTCCTCTGGCGACTCCACGACATCGTCCGGGTTGAAGAGCATGCGGCGTACTGACTTTGCTCGATCCGATCCCACCTGCTGCAGCACGTCGAGAAGACCCCTGATCATGAGCTGCACGGTCGTGAGACGCTGCTGGCCGTCGATGACCGAGCGGAGGGCAACACCGCCGGTCGAGAAGGGCAGCGCTGCGCACACGATCGCTCCGAGGACGTGCGGCGAGATGCTCTGCTCCTCCGACTTGAGCGACGATCCCGTCGCTCCGCTGTCTCGCACGTCCAAGAGGCGCTCGGCGGTTGTCTCCAAGTCCTCGAACAGCAGCCGCCACTGCCCGTCCCGGGTCCATTCGTAGTCCCTCTGGAAGGTCGGGATGATGTAGCGCCGCTCCGGCTTGAGGATCTCCTGCAGTGGGTAGGTCTTGGCGTCCATGTGTCCTTCTCAGTCGTCTGGTGTGTCGAAGTCGACATCGACGCCGACCTTTGCAAGGCTTTCGGCGAGGGCTCGGAACTCCTCGAGTGCCGCTTCGAGGTCTTCGACGATCTCATCGGCGATGATGCCGGGGGCAGGGAGGTTGTCGGTGTCTTCGAGGCTCTCGTCGCGGAGCCAGAAGATGTCGAGGCTCGCCTTGTCGCGAGCCACCAACTCGTCGTAGCTGAACCGCTTGAACCGCTCCGTTTCCTCGCGCTTGCCGATCGCGCCCGGCCGGTAGCAGGCGACGAAGTCGTCGAGATCGGCCCGCGTCAGCGGGTTCTGCTTGAGGGTGAAGTGCTGGTTGGTACGCAAGTCGTAGATCCACAGATCCTTCGTCCACGGGGTCTCCGAGCCGGGCTTGCGCTCGAAGAACAATACGTTCGCCTTCACGCCCTGGGCGTAGAAGATCCCGGTCGGCAGGCGGAGCAGGGTGTGGACGTTGCATTCGTGGAGCAGCTTGCGGCGGATCGTCTCGCCGGCACCGCCCTCGAACAGCACGTTGTCGGGCACCACCACTGCACACTGGCCGCCGATCTTCAACAGGGTCCGCATGTGCTGCACGAAGTTGAGCTGCTTGTTCGACGTCGACGCCCAGAAGTCGTCGCGCACTACCGTCAGGTTCTGCCGGTCGGCCTTGCCCTCGGAGGTCACGATG
>JBGTIA010000067.1:0-1720 GCA_041745835.1 Ilumatobacteraceae bacterium
GTCAAACGTGACAGTTCGCGACGGACGCCCCGTTCAACTGTCACGTTTGACCCGGCACCGTGTGACCGTTGATGCGTAGGGTCTGCGGTCATGCGCATCACGTTGCCGTCCGGGACCGAGGCTGAAATCGCAGAGCCGTCCGAAGCCGACAAGTCCTCGACGATGGGTCTGGTGATCACGCCGGACATCTTCGGTCTGCGTCCGATGTTCGACGACATGGTCGGTCGCCTCGCCTCGATCTGGACGATGACCGTCTGCGCGGTCGACCCGTTCCCGGGACTCGAACTCGGCGACGACGTCGAGACGCGATTCGCCGCCGTGCCGAACCTCGACGACGACGTGCACCTACGCGATCTCATCGAGGCGGCCGACGCCACCGGGTGCGACCGGGTCGGGTTGCTGGGCTTCTGCATGGGCGGCATGTACTGCTTCAAGGCGGCGCGCAGCGATCGCTTCGCGAGGATCGCCAGCTTCTACGGGATGATCCAGCTCCCTGACACGTGGAAGGGTCCCGGCCAGGGTGAGCCGCTCGATCTCCTCGCCGCAGGCCATCCCGATCGTGTGCTCGCGATCATCGGCGAACTGGATTCGTACACGCCGCCCGACGACGTCGTGGCGCTCGAGCGGACGGGCGTGCACGTCGTGCGCTACCCCGACGCGGAGCATGGATTCGCTCATGCCCCCGATCGGCCGGCACATCGCCCCGCCGACGCCTCCGACGCCTTCCAACGCGCCCAGACCTGGCTCACCGTGTGACCGGCACGTACACGATGTGCCTGGCACATCGTGTACGTCAGCGGGCGCGGAGTTCGAGGCGGTCGCGCTGGGTGATGCGGTACTGGCGTTCGTTCTGCTCGAGCCACCCGAGCCGGATGAAGCTCGCGATGGCCTTGTTCACACGTTCGCGTGAGGCGCCGACCATTCCGGCGAGCTCCTCCTGGGTGACGGGCAGGGTGAACTCGTCGGTGCCGTTGGCGAGTTCGAGGAGTCGCTTGGCCGTTCGGCCGGTGACGTCGAGGAACACGGAGTCGGCCAAGGCCTCGTCGGTGATCCGGATGCGCTGCGCGAGCAGACGGACCACGTTCCACAGCAGTTTCGGGTTCTCGTCGAACATCTCCAGGACGTGGGGGTACGGAATCGACAGCACCGTCGTGGGCTCGAGCGCTCTCGCCATCGCCGATCGGGGTCCGTCGTCGAGCATGCCCAACTCGCCGAACAGGTCGCCACCCTCCATCAGTGCGACCACACTCTCGCGTCGGTCGATCGGATTCGCCAGGGCGATCGCGAGACGTCCGCGCAGCACGAGGTACAACGACTCGGGGGGATCGCCCTCGTTGAACAGGACGTCGCCCCGAATCAGGTGGAGTTCGGTGCCGGCAGCCGCGAGCGTGTTCAGCGCATCGGGAGAGGCATCGGCGAAGAAGTCGGTGCGGGCGAGGGTCTCTTCGTGAGCCATGACATCGGTCACGGTACTACCCTGCGGCGATGTGCCCGCTGCCGAGCAGATCTGGACCATCGTGGTCGGTGGAGGCAGCGGCCGTCGGTTCGGTGCAACCAAGCAGTACGAGGTGCTCGGCGACGTGCGTGTGATCGATCGTTCCACCGCCGTTGCGCGTGAGGCGTGCGACGGTGTCGTGGTCGTCGTGCCGCCGGAGGATGCCGGTCGCGAAGGCGCCGTGGCGGGCGGTGCCACGCGCAGCGAGTCGGTCCGTGCCGGACT
>JBGTIA010000068.1:0-6272 GCA_041745835.1 Ilumatobacteraceae bacterium
ACTGCGCCGCTCGTCGTGTCCGGCTGCATCATGATGCGCGTCTGTCACCTCGACACGTGTCCGGTGGGCATCGCGACCCAGAATCCCGAGCTCCGGGCCCGCTACAGCGGCAAGCCGGAGTTCGTCGAGACGTTCTTCGAGTACATCGCCACCGAGGTCCGCGAGTTGATGGCCGAACTCGGGTTCCGCACGATGGACGAGATGATCGGCTGCGTCGCTGCGCTCGACGCACGCAAGGCGATCGCCCACTGGAAGGCATCGGGACTCGACATCAGCCCCATCCTCGCCGTGCCACAGAACCCCTACGGGCAGACGCTGATACAGAGCGTCGGCCAGGATCACGGCCTCGACGAGGCGCTCGACCAGCAGTTGATCCAGTTGGCGCAGCCGGCGATCGAGGACGCACTCCACGTGTCGATCGACTTGCCCGTGCGCAACGTGAACCGCACGGTGGGCACGTTGCTCGGCCACGAGGTGACCAAGAAGTGGAAGGGCGCCGGTCTGCCCGACGGCACGATCGACATCACGCTCACCGGGTCGGCAGGCCAGAGCCTCGGGGCGTTCGTGCCGGCCGGCATCCAGATCCGCCTGGTCGGCGACGCCAACGACTACGTCGGCAAGGGGCTGTCGGGCGGTCGGATCATCGTGCATCCGCATCCGTTCTCGACGTTCGTCGCAGAGGAGCAGATCATCGCCGGCAACGTGATCGGCTACGGCGCAACGGGTGGCGAGATCTTCCTGCGCGGCATGGTCGGTGAGCGCTTCTGCGTGCGCAACTCCGGCGCCACCGCCGTCAGCGAGGGTGTCGGCGACCACGGCTGCGAATACATGACCGGTGGACGCGTGGTCATACTCGGACCGACCGGCCGGAACTTCGGCGCCGGCATGTCAGGCGGGATCGCCTACGTGTACGACCCCGACGACGTGTTCGCGAGCCGGGTGAACTACGAGATGGTCGAGCTGCAACCGCTCGACGACGCCGACGTGGCATTCCTGGAGGACACCGTTCGGCGCCATCGCGACCTCACCGGCTCCGACGTGGCTGCACGAATCCTCGGCGACTGGGACGGCGCCGCATCGGTGTTCCGCAAGGTCATGCCGAAGGACTATCAGCGTGTCCTCACCGTCATCGCCGAGTCGGAGGCCGCCGGCCTCGACGAAGCCCAGACCGTCGACAAGATCATGGAAGCAGCGAGGGCCTGACATGGGCAAGCCAACTGGATTTCTCGAATGGGACCGCGAACTCCCGGCGCGGCGACCGGTGCCGGTGCGCCTGCGCGATTGGAAGGAGGTGTACGAGGACTTCGACCAGCAGGAACTGCTCCACCAGGCCGGCCGCTGCATGGACTGCGGCATCCCGTTCTGCAACAACGGCTGCCCGCTCGGCAACCTGATCCCCGACTGGAACGACCTCGTCTACCGCGATCACTGGCAGGATGCGATCGAACGACTCCACGCCACGAACAACTTTCCGGAGTTCACCGGCCGGCTGTGTCCGGCGCCGTGCGAATCGGCGTGCGTGCTCGGCATCAACCAGAACCCGGTGGCGATCAAGCAGGTCGAGGTCGAGATCATCGATCGGGCCTGGGACGAGGGATGGGTCTCCCCGCACGTCCCTGGGGTGCGCACGGGCAAGCGGGTCGCAGTCATCGGATCGGGACCCGCTGGTCTCGCCGTCGCACAGCAGCTCACGCGAGCGGGTCACGACGTCGTCGTCCTCGAGCGCGCCGACCGGATCGGCGGCCTGCTGCGCTACGGCATCCCGGAGTTCAAGATGGAGAAGCGCCACATCGACCGGCGCATCGAGCAGATGGAGGCCGAAGGCACCGAGTTCCGCACCAATGCCGTCGTCGGCGAGAACGTCGACATCGAAGTGCTGCGGGCGTCGCACGACGCAGTCGTGCTGGCATGCGGTGCCACGGCGTGGCGTGATCTGCCGATTCCCGGCCGCGAACTCGATGGCATCCACCAGGCGATGGAGTACCTGCCGCACGCGAACCGGGTGCAGCTCGGCGACATCGAGCAGTCACCGATCGACGTCGCCGGCAAGCACGTCGTGATCATCGGTGGTGGCGACACCGGCGCCGACTGCCTCGGCACCGCCCACCGCCAGGGGGCAGCGTCGGTCACCCAACTCGAGATCCTTCCCAAGCCGCCCGAACACCGAGGACAGAACAACCCCTGGCCGCAGTTCGCGATGACCTACAAGGTCACCTCGGCACACGAGGAGGGTGGCGAGCGGTTGTACAGCGTCAACACCGAACAGTTCCTCGACGATGGAAACGGGCGGGTCCAGGCGTTGCGCCTCCACGAGGTCGAACTGGTCGACGGTGCATTCGTGAAGGCGGAGGGCTCCGACCACGAGATTCCCGCCGACTTCGTGTTCCTGGCGCTCGGCTTCGTCGGTCCCGAGAAGGGATCGTGGCTCGAATCGTTGGAGGTCGAGTTCGACGCCCGCGGCAACGTGGCGCGCGACGCTCGCTACATGACCAACCAGCACGGGCTCTTCGTGGCCGGCGACATGGGCCGCGGTCAGAGCCTGATCGTGTGGGCGATCGCCGAGGGCCGAGCGTGCGCTGCGGGCGTCGACACCTATCTGATGGGCGAGACCCGGTTGCCTTCACCGGTGAAGCCCACCGACCGCCCGCTCGTCTGACCGGTGGCGCCGGTGCCCGGTACCGGGGCAACCGCCGTCATCGACCCTGACGGTACCGAGCGCGGGCGACTGCGTACACTGACGCGCATGCAATCGTCAAGTACTTCGACCGGTGTGCGCCGCCTCGGCGTGCTCGTGGGTCCAGCGCTGATCGGCGCCATCGTGCTGTCGTCGTGCGGGAGCGGCGAGAGCGGCGCGACGGAGTCGACCATCGATCTCAGCGCTGCGTCGACCGCATTCGTCGTTCGGCCGCCGGCGACGACCGTACCGCCGGTCGATCCGGCCACAGTCGATCCCGCCGCAGTCGTCGAGGGCACCCAGGAGTACACGGTGCAGTCGGGCGACGCTCCGTACGTGCTCGTCCAACGCTACGGCGTCACGCTCGAAGATCTCCTCGCGGTCAACGAGTGGAGCGATCCGAGCCAGTTCCCGTTTCCCGGCACGGTCATCCTCATTCCACCGGGCGCCACGTCGGTCACGGCGGCCGCCGACACCTCGACCGGCGACGCTGCGACCGACGATTCGGAAGCGGCGACGCCCGCCGAGACGATTCCCGACGCCGGCGACAACTGCGCTCCGGGCACCTACTCGGTCGAGGAGGGTGACTTCCTCGGCAGGGTGGCGAGCAAGTTCGACGTCACCGTCGATGCGCTCAATGCCGCCAACGTCAACACGTCGGGGTACAGCTCGTTCTACGTCGGCCTCGAGATCGTCATCCCGGCCAAGTCCGACTGCTGACGTACACGATGTGCCTGGCACATCGTGTACGTGATCACTGGAAGACGAAATTGGTCTCCTTGACGACCTCCATGGTCGCGCTGCTGGCGATCGAGTAGCGATGGCCGGGGAACAGGATCGTGCTGTCGGGCACCTCTGCGAGCCGTCGGAGGCTCTCGAGCATCTTCGCCGGGTCGGAGCCGGGCAGGTCTGTGCGTCCACATCCCTCGAGGAACAGGGTGTCGCCGGCGATCAGCCGGTCGTCGACGAAGAAGCACTGGCTGCCGGGCGTGTGACCGGGCGTGTGCACGAGGGAGATCTCGACGCTCCCGACGGTGAGCACATCGCCCGAGTCGTGGCCGACCAGATGATCTGCGGTCACCGAGGTCGACTTCGTCACCCACTCGACTTCGTCGTGCTGCACGTGGACCGGACAGGCGACGTGATCGAGCAGCTCGGAGATCCCCTCGATCGAGTGACCCATCATCGACCCGCCCACATGATCGGGGTGGTAGTGCGTCGCCAACGCGCCGGTCACGGTCATGTGGTCGGCGCCGACGAGGTCGATGAGTTCCTTGACGGCATAGGCGGGATCGACCAGCACGCACTCGCCGGTCTGGCGATCGCCGATCGCGTACACGAAGTTGACCATCTGCGAGGCGAGCGGATCGCCGACTGCGAAGTCTCGTCCGGACAGCAGCTGACGGAAGTAGAGCGGAGACGTGGACACGTGCCTACGCTAACTCGGTGTCGTCGCAGCCCCAGGTACGAGCGCTCACCCGTCTCACCGAGGGCCAGGAGATCCCGTTCGGCGGCAACAAGGTCGCGGTGGTGCCGGCCGATCTCGCCGAGCGTTTCCGCAGCGGCGATCGCGTGATCGTCGTGCAGTCCACCGGCGCGCTGCTGCTGATCCCCGCTGACGTGAGTGCGCTCGTGACCGACACGGTGACCGACGCGAGCGCTGCCTTCGCCGAACTTGCCGCAGTGTCCGACGACCAGATCACCGACTTCTTCGACCGCTTCGCCGATGCGCTCGCTGACGACGGCCGATTCGCTCCGATCGCCGACGCGAACGCTGCCGACGCCGCCGCCGCAGCAGCTGCTGGACGTTCGACCACCCGACTGGTCCTCGACGAGGGGATGCGATCGGACATGGTGTCCGGTCTGCGCGGGTGGCGTGACTCACCGAGCGGTCGTGATGGTGTCGTCGATCACATCGATCATGCGCAGTGGTCGGTCGAGGCGAGGCGGGCGCCGCTGGGCGTCGTCGGGTTCGTCTTCGAGGGACGCCCGAACGTGTTCGCCGACGCGTGCGGCGTCGTACGGACCGGTAACTCGGTCGTGTTCCGTATCGGATCCGATGCCCTCGCCACGGCGCGCGCCATCGTGCAGCACGCGCTGGCTCCTGCGCTGCGCGCCGCCGGTCTCCCGAACGGCACCGTCCGGCTCGTCGATTCGCCGACTCGTGCGGCCGGACATGCGCTGTTCGCCGACCGGCGTCTGGCGCTTGCCGTGGCGCGGGGCTCCGGCGTTGCGGTCGGTGAACTCGGTGCGGTGGCGTCGCAGTCGGGAACACCGGTGAGCCTCCACGGCACCGGCGGCGCGTGGTTGGTTGCGGGCTGCTCGGCGTCCCCATCGACATTGGCGCAGGCCGTGCGGCATTCCCTCGACCGCAAGGTCTGCAACACCGTCAATGTGGTGGTGCTGTTGCACGATCGTGCCGCGGCGCTGGTCCCGGTGGTGCTCGATGCCCTCGACGCTGCTGCGTCGGAGCGCAACACCTTCGGGCGACTCCATGTCGTGTCGGGAAGCGAGACGCACGTGCCCGCCGAGCGGTTCGATCGAGTCGTCCCGATCATCCGTGCCGGCGGCGTCAGCGACGAGCTGGCTGCGTCACTGCTCGAGGAGCATGAACTCGCCGTCGAGTGGGAGTGGGAGCAGTCGCCCGAGATCACGCTCGTGGTGGTCGAGACGCTCGACGACGCCGTCGAGCTGTGCAATCGCCACAGTCCGCGTTTCGTTGCGTCGGTGGTCACCGATGACCCGGACGAGTTCGAGCAGTTCTACGGTGCCGTGGACGCGCCGTTCGTCGGCAATGGGTTCACCAGATGGGTCGACGGTCACTATGCGTTGAACCAGCCTGAACTCGGGCTGTCCAACTGGCAGTTCGGTCGACTTCTCGGACGTGGCGCCATCCTGTCGGGGGACAGCGTGCACACCATTCGCTACTGCGCAGCGGTCACCGACCATTCGGTGCGCCGCTGACCGCTCCGCCCACTCGCAGGTCTCACTCCCAGATGCCGGTGATGTCCACGATCACGTGGGTCGCTGCGCTGGTGGTCACGCAGACTGCGCCGGAACCGTCGAGCTGAACGTTGGCGCCGTTCGCAACGGCCCCGCCACCGGTGTAGTTCAGATTCGAGACACTCGTCGACGCACCGCAGGGAACGGCGACGAGGAATCCAGCCTCCGCTGCGCCGACGGCGACCAGGTTCAGGGTCGCCGCTCGGGCTCCGGCGCTGATGCCGCGCGTCCCGGCGATCTGGATGCGCAGTGTTCTCCCGGGGGTGAGTGGGACCGCGCCGGCGCCCCCGTTGAGCGTCGGGTGCGCCTGGCGTGTGTCCGCGAGGCGCAGCGCGTTGATCGGCACGAACTTCCGGCCGCCCTTGGCGCCGAACCACCCGGTGATGTCCACGATGACGTGCGACGTGACATTGCTCGTCAGACAGATGCTGCCGTCAGCAGCGACGGGCACGATCGCCGAGTTGGCCCGGGCTCGACCGATACGTGGGTTGAGCGAGGAGATGGACGGTTCGGCCACGCCGCACGGGAACGCACTGATGTACCCGGTCTGATCGGGCAGGATGCCGGTGAGGTTGACGGCGACGGCGGCGGCGCC
>JBGTIA010000069.1:0-5125 GCA_041745835.1 Ilumatobacteraceae bacterium
GGAACGACACGAAGGGGTACCGACAAGTGGCGAAATTCGGCGACACCGGCGAGCTGCTGAAGTGCTCGTTCTGCGGCAAGTCGCAGAAGCAGGTCAAGAAGCTCATCGCGGGCCCCGGCGTGTACATCTGCGACGAGTGCATCGACCTCTGCAACGAGATCATCGAAGAAGAACTCACCGAGACCGCCGAGCTCAGCTTCGACAACCTGCCCAACCCTCGCGAGGTGCGCGCCTTCCTCGATGACTACGTCGTCGGGCAGGACTCTGCCAAGAAGATCCTGTCGGTCGCCGTGTACAACCACTACCGGCGCATCCAGCACCAGAACCAGGCCACCACGGTCGGTCGCCGCGACGACGTCGAACTCGCCAAGTCCAACATCCTGTTGCTCGGCCCCACCGGTTGCGGCAAGACGCACCTGGCGCAGACCCTCGCCCGGCAACTCAACGTGCCCTTCGCCGTCGCCGACGCCACGGCGCTCACCGAGGCCGGCTACGTCGGCGAAGACGTCGAGAACATCCTCCTCAAGCTGATCCAGGCCGCCGACTTCGACGTCAAGCGCGCCGAGACGGGCATCGTCTACATCGACGAGATCGACAAGGTCGCCCGCAAGAGCGAGAACCCGTCGATCACCCGTGACGTGTCCGGTGAAGGCGTTCAGCAAGCGCTGCTCAAGATCCTCGAGGGCACCCAGGCCTCCGTGCCTCCGCAGGGTGGACGCAAGCACCCGCACCAGGAGTTCATCCAGATCGACACCACCAACGTGTTGTTCATCCTCGGTGGGGCGTTCTCCGGGCTCGAACAGATCATCGAGTCGCGTATCGGTCACAAGGGCGTCGGCTTCCACGGCACGGTGCGCTCGGCCATCGACCGCGATCCGGGCGAACTGTTCGCCCAGGTGTTGCCCGAAGACCTCGTCAAGTTCGGCATGATCCCCGAGTTCATCGGCCGCCTGCCGATGATCGGTGCGGTCGGCAGCCTCGACCGTGACGCACTCGTGCAGATCCTCATCGAGCCGAAGAACAGCCTCGTCAAGCAGTACGAGAAGGTGTTCAGCTTCGAAGATGTCGAACTCGAGTTCACGCCCGACGGTTTGCAGGCCATCGCCGACCAGGCGATCCTGCGTGGCACCGGCGCTCGCGGGTTGCGAGCGATCCTCGAAGAGGTGTTGCTCAACACGATGTACGACCTGCCGGGCCGCACCGACATCGGCAAGGTCGTGATCGACGACACGACGGTGACCGAGAAGGTCAACCCGACGCTGATCCCTCGGTCCGCAGGGCGCCAGCGCAAAGCGGCGTCCTGAGCGTGACGGCCGCCCGGCCGTAGCCTGGCGGCCGATGACCTACGACGAGGCGCTCGCCTATCTCGACGAGCACGCGACCTACGAGAAGACCGGGCGCATCACGTCGCCGTCCACCGAGACCATCGCCGCCCTCTGCGCCGCGATGGGAGACCCCCAACACGCCGCTCCGGTCATCCACCTGACCGGCACGAACGGCAAGGGGTCGACGGCGCAGATGATCTCCCGGCTCCTCGTGGCCAGCGGCTTGACGGTCGGTACGTACACCAGCCCGCACCTCGAACGTGTCAACGAACGCATCAGTCGCAACCTCGAGCCGATCAGCGATGAGGACCTGGCCGAGCAGATCGCCGCCATTGCCGATCTGGAGGGGATCGTCGGTCGTCGTCCGGGGTACTTCGAAGCTCTCACGGCAGCCGCATTCCGCTGGTTCGCCGACGTCGCCGTCGACGTGATGGTGATCGAGGTCGGTCTGCTCGGACGTTGGGATGCCACCAACGTCGTCGACGCCACGGTCGCAGTGGTGACCAACATCGGTATGGATCACACCGAGTTCGCCGGCCCGACGCTCGAACACATCGCTCGTGAGAAGGCCGGCATCATCAAGGCCCGCTCGGCGACCGTGGTGGGGGAGACGCAGCCCGAGTTGGTGTCGATCTTCCGCGAGGCCGGCGGTTCCGCGCTGCTCGTCGCCGACGACGACTTCGAGGCCGTCGGAAACCGGTTGGCCGTCGGCGGGCGCCTCGTCGACATCCGGACGCCGACCACGATCTACACCGACGTGTACGTGCCGTTGCACGGCGCACACCAGGGCACGAACGCGGCGGTGGCGCTGGTGTCCGTCGAGACGTTCTTCGCGGCGCCGCTGCCCGAGGACGTCGTCTTGGAGGGTTTCGCCGAGACCGTCATGCCGGGGCGGTTCGAAGTGCTCGGACGTCAGCCGTTGACGATCGTCGATGGTGCGCACAACCCCCCGGGGGCCGACACGTGCGCGCAGGTCTTCTTCGAGGACTTCGACCCGGAGGGACGCCGGATCCTGGTGGTGGGCACGTTGCGTGATCCCGAGGAGATGCTCGCCGCGCTGCGCGCCGACGAGTTCGACGTCGTGTACGCCTGCACCGCGCCCTCACCCCGTGGAGTGCCTGCCGTCGAGGTCGCGGAGGCCGCACGTCGTCTCGGCTGCGACGACGTGTACGTGTTCGACACCGTCGAGGCCGCCTGCCAGCGAGCGATGGAGACCGCCGACGGCGACGACGCCGTCCTGGTCGCCGGCAGCCTGTACACCGTCGGCGCCGCCCGCCCCGTCCTCCAGCGCTACGCGAACTGAACCGCGACCATTCGTCGGCCCTCAACGCAGAACCCCCCCCCGAAATTTGCGCAGATCGGCCCGCTCACCGGGAAGATCGGTACAGGTTTCGGAACGCCGTCCCAAATCTGCGCGGATCGGCGCGCTCAGCGGGCCATCCCGCGCATTTTTCGGGGCGTGAGCCCGACAGCCAGATATGGTTCGCCGCCATGTCTGATCGCACACTCGTCCTGTTGAAGCCCGATGCTGTCGAACGCAAGCTCGTCGGCGAGATCGTGTCGCGGTTCGAGGCCAAGAACCTCGACGTCGTCGCCATGGACATCCGCAGGATCGACGCCGACACGCTGGCACGGCACTACGAGGAGCACGTCGGCAAAGGGTTCTACAACGAGCTCGTCGAGTTCATGAGCCGTGGCCCCGTCGTGGCGATGGTGATCGAGGGTCCCGAGGACACGTGGGAGGTCGTTCGTGCGATGATGGGTGCCACCAATCCGCGCACGGCCGCATCGGGCACCATCCGTGGTGACCTCGGCATCCTCTTCACCGAGAACCTGGTTCACGGCAGCGATTCGCTGTCATCGGCCGAGCGCGAGATCGGGATCTTCTTCCCCAATCTGTAACATTTGGAGATTCGGGTACCTGGCACGGTAGGCGTGTCGGACCTCACGTCTTCGACCGCTCGCGAAAGGTGGCCAGCCAATGGCCCGCAACAACCCGCTCAGTCTCGGGCGAGATCTCGCCATCGACCTCGGCACGGCCAACACCCTGATCTACGTGCGCGGCCACGGCGTCGTCCTCGACGAACCGTCGGTCGTTGCGATCAACGTCAGCGACGGTCGTCCCGTCGCGGTCGGCATGGAAGCCAAACGGATGATGGGTCGCACCCCGAACCACATCAAGGCGATCCGACCGCTCAAGGACGGTGTGATCGCGGACTTCGAGGTGTGCGAGAAGATGTTGCGCTACTTCATCCAGAAGGTGGCCGGTTCGAAGTGGAGCAAGCCGCGGATGGTCATCTGCGTCCCCTCCGGCATCACCGGTGTCGAGCAGCGCGCCGTGCAGGATGCCGCCGAGTACGCGGGCGCCCGCAAGCCCGTGCACATCATCGAAGAGCCGATGGCGGCAGCGATCGGCGCCGACATGCCCGTGCACGAACCGAGCGGCAACATGATCGTCGACATCGGCGGCGGCACCACCGAGGTCGCCGTCATCTCGCTCGGCGGCATCGTCACGGCACAGTCGATCCGGGTGGCGGGCGACGAACTCGACGAAGCTGTGCTGCAGTACGTGAAGAAGGAGTTCTCGCTTGCGATCGGTGACCGCACCGCCGAGGAGATCAAGATCCAGATGGGTTCTGCATGGCCGCTCGAGATGGAGCTCACGGCCGACATCCGCGGTCGCGACCTGATCTCCGGCCTGCCCCGCACGGTCCAGATCACGACCGAACAGGTGCGTGAAGCCGTTGCCGAGCCGATCTCTGCCATCGTGGACGCCGTGAAGACCACGCTCGACAAGACCCCGCCCGAACTCGCGGCCGACATCATGGAAGACGGCATCACGATCACCGGTGGTGGCGCGCTGCTCGGCGGTCTCGCCGAACGCCTTCGCCACGAGACCGGCATGCCGATCCGGATCGCCGACGAGCCGCTCTACAGCGTCGTGATCGGGTCAGGACGCGCGCTCGAGAACATCGATGCGATGCGCGGGCTGATGTCCATGGGCGGCGAGGACTGACGCTGCGGCGTCCACGACGTTCCGCACGACGTTCTCCAGGACCATGGCCATCTACTCCGTCGGGCGCAAGCGAGTCATTCTCGCGCTGTTGCTCACCACCGTGTTGCTGCTGACGCTCGATCTGCGCGGCAACCCGGTCATCGACGCGACTCGCGAAGGGTTCACGCAGGTCATGCGGCCGATCGAGTCGGCGACCGGCGTGGTCACGAACCCGATCGAACGGATCTGGCACGGCATCACGAACTACGACGACCTCGAACGCGAGAACCTGGCGTTGCAGGAGCAGGTCGACCGCTTGATCGGAACGCAGGCGGCCGCAGAGGCAGCGATCATCGAGGGCAAGGAACTGCAGGCGCTGTACAGCCTCCCATCGTTGTCGGGGATCGACACCGAGGTGGCGCGCGTCGTCGGCTACGCGGCCAACAACCTCGATCAGGTGATCGAGATCGACAAGGGCAGCGCCAGCGGCATCGAGGTCGGCATGGCCGTGGTGAACCAGGCGGGGCTCGTCGGCAAGATCACCCGGGTGACCCGGACGTCCGCCCGCGTCATGCTCGTCACCGACAGCCGCTACACCGTCGCGGTCAAGGTGACGTCCGCGTCGGCCGCAGTCGACACCGTCCCCACGAACACCTCGCCGTCCGGTCTCACACCGTCGGAGGTCGTCGCCGCCGGTACCACCACGACCACGACCACGGTGCCGTCGTTGCCCATTCCGGTCGTGCCCGGTGCAACGCTGCCGGATGGTTCCCCTGTGCCCGACACGACCCTGCCGGGCGCAGCC
>JBGTIA010000070.1:0-5132 GCA_041745835.1 Ilumatobacteraceae bacterium
TCGTCCTGATCGTCGGCGCCGTGTGCGCGAGTTGCCGCAGCCGCATCTCCTCCCGTGGAAGCGCTCGCGCCGCTGTCGCAGGCGGCGTCGTCGCTTCCACGCTGCTGGCCCTCAATGCCAGCTACACCGTCGCCTCGATGATCACCCAGCCGCAGGCGATCGAGTACCGAGTGTCAGCAGCGCTGATCCGGGCAGCCGACATCGAACCGGGCTCGACCATCGTCGTCCGCTTGGCCTCCTATGCCGACACGTTGGCGCCAGAGGTCGTACTCGACGAGTTCGGGATGCCGTCGGCTGCCCAGCCGTGGGCACCACCGGCACTCGTACGACTCGAGGTGCTCGAGCATGACGGCTTCCTAGTCGAGTCGATCATCGTCCTCGGGCCCGACGAACCGCTTCCGCCGACCGTGCCGGGTACTGTCGTACTCGATTTCCGCGACCTGTTGCGCGGATTGTGAACAGGAGCTCAGGAATGCGATTGCCAACCACCCCGGTCCGCCGGAACTTGCGGGACCTGCAGACCCAGATCGACAATCTCGGCCGTGCACATCACGTCACGGCGATGGCGGTCACCGAACTCAGGGGGGGACACCGCGGGGGGATCGATCTCCCTGCCGCCCTGTCCGCAGCACTCGATCTGATCGTCTCGCTCCAGGCGGAACTCGATGACACCCGGCGCAGGCTGGTCGCCCAGGAGTCCCGGACGGGCCACACGGTCGGTGCCCTCGAGGAGCTCGAGCAGCGGTATGTCGTGCTGTCGCGGATGGTGGAAGCACAGCTCGCCACCTCGGCCGACGTGGTCAACGGGGTCGAGCGGGCATGACGACACCGTCGACGTACGGTCGCACCACACGCCAGCTGCACCTCAACCGTTGCCGCCGCCGCCGTAGCGATGAACTCACACCCGTTCCGCGGACGGGTGGACGTGCGTCGATCGCATCCGGTCCAGCCAACCCAATAACACCGCAACCGCGCGTGGGTCGTGGCGGAGCCGGTGGCCGGCTCCTTCGAACAGGCTCAGCTCGGCGCTTCCGTGTGCGTTGACCAACTGGCGGGCGTCGGAGACCGGGACGCTGTCGTCCTCCTCGCCGTGCATCACCAGCATCGGGCGCGGCGCGAACCTCCGCGCCGACGCGACGGGACGGAACCGGCGGAACTCACGTGCCCACTCCTCTACGGACGGCGGGAAGTCTCGGCGGTGGATCGCCCCGATGTCCCGAGCGTGTTCGAGGAATCGGCGGGGGTGTTCGGCCCAGTCGTCGAAGTCGGCGCGCGGGCTCAAGAGGGCTGCAGCGGAGACCCGGGGATCGTCGGCCGCAACGCAGATGGCGATCGAGCCACCGGTGTTCGTCCCGACCAGGATCACTCCCGTCGACTCGTGCTGCTTCGCGAGGTGCGAGATCGCGTTGCGCAGATCGTCCACCCAGCCCTGCAGTGAGAAGTCGCCGTCGCTCTCGCCGCATCCACGGAAGTTGAACGTCATCGCCACGCACCCCAGTTCATGCGCGGTGCGGTCCATGAGTTGCGGGAACGTGCCGCCTGCACGTTGCGCGTCGAGCGACGCGATCGGGAAGCCGTGGCACATGATCACTGCGGGGCCGAGCTCGATCGAGCCCGACGGGCGAGCGACGTGGCACGCCAGCGACAGACCGCTCGAGACGAACCGCTCGTTCATCCCTGGCATGTCACATCCCCCCGGTCAGGCTCGTGGCTTGCGGTGACGCCGACGGGCACCTGGCGTCGCCAGTGTGTACCCACGGTTACGAGCTTCCGCGAGGGTGTCGGGACCGAAACTGAGACCGACGCCGTGCTCGACGATGTCGTTGATCACTGCCGGGTCGTCCCACGAGTCGAGGTCGTAGACCAACTGGGTGCGCTTGTCGCCGACGAAGCGGCTGTGCTCGAACTTCGGGTGGTGCTCCATCGGAACACCACGGTAGCCCCGCCTGCGTTCAGGGCACCCACCAACCATTCAGATCGACGATCAGGTCGCCGCCACCGAAGGTCCAGGCGCACGAACGCAGCCCGTCGAGCGGCACGATCGCCCCGTTGGCGACCCCCTGGCCCACCTTTTGGTTCACCGTCGAGGTATCGCGACGGGTGATGCAGTCGTACGTCGTCACGTAGCCCGCCACGGTGTGATTCGCAGCGGTGACGTTGACGTACGCAGCCCCGGGGGCCTGGCCGCCGAGCGCCGCCGCAGCCACGCCGTAGCCGACGTCGGCCTGCGCGCCCAAGGTGCCGGATCGGCGCGTGTCGAGCACCCGGATCGGCGGCGTCGGCTCGTAGCCGAGGCCGGACGGCCCGAACGATCCGAGCAGGTCGACGAGCACCTCGGTCGCCGCGTCGGTGTAGATGCACAGCCGGCCACCCGCCAGTCCGACGATCGTGTTGTTCGGCCGCGCCTCGCCAGCCACGTAGTTGACCGTGGACGTGTTCGGCACGGCGCCGCTGCACGGAAACACCGTCATGAAGCCCGGCGTCGAGGCGTTGACACCAGTGACGTTCAACGCGACTGCGCTCGACCCGCCGGGCACGAGGCCGTTGAAGTCGACCGTCATCGTCGTGCCTGCGCCGAGACGTTGACCACCGATCGCCGAGCGGGTGTCGACGACACGCGTCGGGTTGATCGGCGCAAGTCGGGATGAACCACGGGGACTGAGCCATCCGGTCACGTCGACGAGGATGTCGGTCTCGGCGAACGTCCACACACACAGTTGGCCCGCGCCGGACAATGCAGCGATGGTCGTGTTCGCCACCGTCTGGCCGACGACGTAGTTCAGCGTCGAGGTGTCGGACACGCTCTCGGCGCACGGATACACCGTAAGGAAACCGGCAGCCGACGGGTTGACGGCGGTGACGTTCAACACTGCGGCGGTCGCATCCGCCGGCACGGTGACGTCGTCGGCGACCTGCAACACCAACTGGCGGCCCGGCCCGACACGACCGGTTGCGCCGAGGCCGCTACGGGTGTCGACCAGGCGAACGGGCGTCACCGGCGTGAACGCCGACGCGCCGCGACCGGGCTGGGGTGAACCCTGTGGTGCCTCGACGACGAGTTCGTAGGCGCCGAGCGAGCCGTACGTGGTGAAGCCGGTCGAGGCCGTCAACCAGCCGACTGGCTCGACCTCGATCGTGTACCGCCCTGCGGGCACCGACCGGTCGAGGCTCGCCGTCCATCCCGATGCAGCGGCGGGACCGGCGGTGGCGAGCACGGCACCGAGCGGATCTCTCAAGGTGAGACCGGCAGCGAGGTTCGACCACGACGCCGCACCCGCAGGCGGGCGTAGCTGGACCGACAGCGTCCCGTCGGCGACATCGACCGCGAGAACGTCACGGTCTCCTGTGCGTTCGATGTTGCCGAGCGTCGTCGAGTTGCTCGGCACGACGGTGGCCGCGGCGATGCTGTCGGCGTGGTCGTCGGGCCGGTAGCCCACCCCGGGCGTCAGTCGCTGCCCCGTCGGAGCGAAATTTCCCTGCGCGATGATCGAGAGGTCGTCCTGGAAGTTGTTCGCTCCCAGGTACTCGCCTCGCGACCACTGGGTGACCGGGGTGCGGGGGCTCGTCGGGCGACCCATGATCGGCGCCCACGCGCCGTGTCCGTCGTAGTACGCCGGGTTGGTCGGGCCACCGTCGTGTTCGAGCCCGAGCGTGTGGCCGGCCTCGTGAGACACAGCTTCGCCGATCGTCTTGGGCCTCTGCTTGTACAGCGGGTCCGGAGCCGATGGCACGGCTTCAGTGAAGACATACGCCGCGCGATCAGCGTTGGATCCGAACACGTTCAGCAGCGCGAGTCCGATCACTCCCGCCTGACCGGCGAAGTTCGTGGGTGTGATGACCATCCGCTGTCCGTACGCCGGATCGGCGATCGACGAACGACGCAGCCCCTCGACGCCGGGGTCGCGGGTGGTGACGTTGACGTCGAACGGGCGGTAGTCCTCGGCAACCCGTTGCCACACTTCGAAGATCGTCGACTGCTCCGAGACCGAGAAGCCCGAGACGCCATCGGTGTCGAACGGCGCCGAGGCGACCGGGCCGGAATATCCGGCGCCGCCCCACTGCGGATCGGTCGCCGTGTGGCCGTCGAAGTCGAGGTAGAGCACACGGCTCGACAGAGGACGCGACTCGAGCGTGAAGACGTTCGCAGGCGGTGTAACGCCCGGATTCATGGCTGACCAGGACGACGCCTCGAGGGTGTCGGCAAAGCCGACGGCCCCGGTGTCGGTGACGAACATCGATGGGTCGTCGAGCAGTTCGGCCGTCAGCTCCTCGGGCTCGAGACCGGCGCTCGCGGCGACCTCGTCGAGCATGTCGGTCTCCTCCAGCTGTTCGACCGCGTCCTGGCCCTGAACGACGGCGAGATCGGTCTCGGCGAGCGAGCCGGTCTCGACCTCCTCGACGGGATCATCCGGCGCCGCGACGACGTGCGACCCGCTGGCCACGGCGAGGCAGACGGCCAGCGCGACCGCCAGTGATCGACGAGTCGAGACGTTCCGCACGAGAACTCGCCGATGTTGCACCCAGCAAAATTATCCGACAACGGACCGTTCCATCCGGCAGGCCGTGCCCAGACGCGACAGTGCCGGAACCGACGATCGGTTCCGGCACTGCACGGACTGTGGGACTGAAGCCATCACGACCTTCCAAGACAACTGGGGTCTGACCCGTGTTGGCCCGCTCGGACACCGCGGGGACCAGCTGCGGCGATGGCGTTCAGCGGGGGTTGGCGGAAATTCGCCAGGCGGTCCAGCCTGTCGGCCTAGCGGCCAACCACCTCCAGGGTCCCATATGAATTGTCTGGCATGTGTTGGACCACCTCCTCTCTCTGGTGGGGATAGTTCAGCACATCGATTCAGATCGTGTACACCTGGTTTCCGAGAATTTTCGACGCCAGCGCCTGGTCGCCGTCGATGGCCACCTGTCCGAGCAGGCCGTCAGCGGCGACCCTGCCCGCACTCCGCCTGGTCATCACGCCGACGGGCATCGTCAGTGCAGAGGCGACGGGTACGCCTGTGGTCACTGCCGGCGCCGCGACAGTGGCTCCGTCGGCCGTGGCGTCTGCGGAAGCCTTCGGCACGGCTGTTATTGGCGTTTCGGTGGCGCCCACTGGCATCGCCAGTGCGGAGGCGTTC
>JBGTIA010000071.1:0-13071 GCA_041745835.1 Ilumatobacteraceae bacterium
TCGCTCGAACGGGCAACGGCGATCACCGCCGACGTCAGCACCGTGGCCGGCAACCGGGCGCTCGTCGACGCCGCACGGTCGGCCCTCGGCTCGATCGACCTCTTCTTCTGCAACGCTGGCGTGGGGGTCGGACGCGGGGTCATCGAAACACCCGAGGACGACTGGGAACTGGCCTTCGCCGTCAACGTGCATGCTCACCGATGGGCCGCCAAGTATCTGTTGCCGGACTGGCTCGAACGGGGCGAGGGGTACTTCTGCTCCACCGCATCCGCAGCCGGGCTCCTGATGCAGATCGGCTCGGGTCCCTACACGCTCACCAAGCGGGCCGCGGTGGCGTTCGCCGAGTACATGGCGGTGACGTACGGCGACGCCGGTGTGAGGGTCACGTGCCTGTGCCCGCAGGGCGTCAACACCGCCATGCTGCACGCCGGCGACGACGAGGTGAGTGGCAGCATCGTCGTGAAGGCAGCCGGCGTCGTGCTGGAACCCGTCGACGTGGCGGTCGGGGTCGCCGATGCGATCGAAGCCGAGCAGTTCTTCGTGCTCCCCCACCCCGAGGTGGCCGACTACATGGCGCTCAAGGCAACCGATCCCGAGCGGTGGCTGGGCGGGATGCGCAAGCTGCAGCGACGCACGATCGGCGCCTGACCCTTCGCTCGGGCGACGATCCACCATGCACCGATCACCCGCTTCGCTCGCCCGACTCGGCCTGCGGATGGGCGAACCCATCCGGTTCCGACGCAACGACAAGGGCCGATGGATCATCGGACGGGTCGTGGGAATCGAGCAGGACGGAAGCATTGCCATACGCGATCCCGATGGGTCGGCCAGATCGCTGCGAGCGGAACGGGTGGAGATCCGGCGGCCTGGCTCACGCGGCCGGCTGCGGTGGTGCGTGGTCAGCGAAGTCGCCGTCACGTGGGAGCAACTCGAGATGTTCGAGCCCACCGATCCCTGAACCGACCGATCGACCGCGGTCCGGTGCGGTTCGGCGAACTCTGTGAGACCCCTTGGTCATGATCTGGTTTCGATGCTGCGACCACGACGGCGTGGGCGATCGGTGTCGAACAACTGCGCCGCCAAGCCACCGCGGCAGGTATCGCCGTCGCGGATCATCTCGACGCTGCCCTGCCGTTCCGCGATCACGGCTACTTCACCGCCAAAGCGTGGATGAAGCACCGCCTGCAACTGTCAGGTCCCGAAGCCCACGGCCGCATCCAAGAAGCCAAACTCCGCCGTGCGGTGCGGGTGCGGAACAACGCCCTCGCCAGCGGCCAGATCGGTGTCGCCCAGAAAACCGAACGCAACCACCAACTCCGCACCGCCACCATCTATCAACAATCCGACGGATCCTGGAGTCTGCACGCCCGACTCGACGACATCGGCGGACCCGAGTTCCTCGAAATCTTCTGCTGGTCCGTCGACCGCGAATTCACCCGCGACTGGACCGAAGCCACCCACCGTCTCGGTGACGGCAACGTCGACGCCACCACACTCCGCCGCACCGAAACCCAACGACGAGCCGACGCCTCCTGGAGATGGCCCGAGCCGCAGCCGCCTGCCCACCCGAGCGGCAACGACCACTACCCACCGTCAACTTCCTCCTCGACCCACACACCGCACAAGCCGCCGCCGACAGCCAACCAATCAACCCGCTCCACTACCGCAACGTCACCTCACGCACCGACCGCGGCCACCGACCGCGGAAATCGGATCGACCCCAACGCCATCATCGGCGTCTCACTGTGGGGACTCATCCGCCGCGTCATCACCAACACCCCCGGCGTCATCATCGAACTCGGACGAACCTCACGGCTCTTCACCGACCACGCACGCGAGGCCGTCATGCTCCTCGAACCCCAATGCATCTGGCCCGGCTGCGACCAACCCCACACCTGGGTGCCACGCCGACCACCTCACCGCCTCGAGCACCCGCGGACCCACCAACCCCGACGGCACCCAGATCTGCTGAGGTCGCACAGTTCACCCTGGTGCCTCAGATCGAGCTGGGCGCTGCGAGGTAGGCGCGAGTCACCTCGATCGGGATGCGGCCGCGATCGCTCACGGTGAACCCGTGCTCCACTGCCCAGGCGCGCGCGTCGGCGGCAGCGGGCGCTCGGTGGGACACCGGCCCAGCCTGGACGAGCACCGGCGCCGAACGCATGGGCAGCAGTCGTGAAGGCCTGGATCACATCGACCACCACCACGGCTCCGCTGACGCCGTCGAGCTCCCAGCGCGCCGGGTGCGTCGCCATCAGCGGCCGCCCGCACAGTCCACGATCGTGCCCGTGATGTACGACGCCTCGTCGGAGGCCAACCACAAGATCGTGCGGGCAACCTCGATCGGTTCGCCACCTCGCTGCATCGGAACCGAGGGTGCCACCCGATCGACCCGACGCGGTTCCCCACCGCTCGCGTGGATGTCGGTGTCGATGACGCCCGGTCGCACCGCGTTGACTCGGATGCCCTCGGTCGCCACCTCGGTGCCGAGGCCGATCGTGAGAGTGTCGATCGCCGCTTTGCTCGCGGCGTAGTCGACGTACTCGCCCGCGCTCCCGAGCCGACTGGCCGCCGAGGACACGTTGACGATCGAGCCGCCTCCGCCACCGTGACGGGTCGACATCCGCCGAACCGCTTCTCTCGCACAGATGAATGCGCCGATGACGTTCACGTCGAAGACGTTGTGCCAACGGTCGACCGACATCTCGTCGAACCTCATCTGCCGGTGCAGGATCCCGGCATTGTTGACCAGCACGTCGATCGCACCGAACTCGCCCGTCACCCGATCGAACATGGCGACGACGGCCGCTTCATCCGCAACGTCGGCTTGCACCGCCAGCGCTCGGGCGCCCAACGCGAGACACTGATCGACCACCGCATCGGCGGCGTCGGCGTCACGCGCATAGTTGACGACGACGTGATCCCCACGCTCGGCTGCCAAACGCGCGGTGGCTGCTCCGATGCCGCGGCTCGCTCCCGTGATCAGGACGACGCGGGCCATGACACGCCAGCGGTCACGTCAGAACGACGGTCGGACGCCGATGATGCTCGCTCGCTCCATCACCCGGACGTCGGGCCAGTAGTCGCTCGATGCGTAGTGCTGCACTGCCAGGTTGTCCCACATCGCGATCGAGTTCGGCTTCCAGTGGAATCGGCAGTGGTACTCGAGTGTGTTCGCCTGGGCGAGCAACGTCACCAGCAGCTCGTCGGACTCAGCGGCATCGAGGCCGACGATGCGGGTGGTGAAGAACCGGTTGACGTAGAGCAAGCGATGACCCGACACGGGGTGATGGATCACGACCGGATGTTCGACGATCGGATACTTCTCGCGCATCGCTGCGGCGTCGGCGCCGGCGATCGTGTGGCCGAACGCCTGCATGTAGTCGTGCTCGGCGACGAGCCCCTCGATGCGGTCCTTCACGTCGTCGGACAGCCCCTCGTAGGCGGCGTTCATGTCGCAGAAGAGGGTGTCACCACCGGTCTCGGGCACCTGGATGGCCCGCAGGACCGCGCCCTTCGAGGGCTCGGAACGCCAGGTGACGTCGTGGTGCCAGCCGTTCTCGTAGCCGCCGGTGTCGGCGTCCTTGGCGAAGCGGACGAGTTCAGGGCTCTCGTCGCTGTTTCGGAGGAACGGGTGGACCTCGAGCTCGCCGAACCGACTCGCGAACTCGATGTGCTGCTCGGCGGTCAGCACCTGGTTGCGGAAGAACAGCACCTTGTAGCCGACCCAGGCCCGAACCAGTTCCTCGAACACCTCGTCGGCGAGCGGCTTCGACAGGTCGAGACCCTTGACGATCCCGCCGAGCGTGGCGCCGACCTGACGCACCTCGAAGTGCTCCCACTCCAACGCCGTGAGCCGGATGCGCTCGGCAGCCAGGTGGGCGACCGGTCCGATCAGGGCCTTGTCGGGTCCGAACCGGAGCTTGCGGGCATTGAACTCGCCGATGTCGCCCGAGGGTTCGATCCCCTCCAGCTTGGCAATCGCCGAGTTCGTGGTCTCCAGGTCGTCGTCGGTGATGCTCATTGCGGTCCCTTCGGTTCGACGCGAATCGTCGTCGAACGAAAGCTAGCCGCCGCCGTCCGACCCGCCCCCAAGCAGTCGTGCACCGTACCGTCGCTGCCATGGGTGTACGTCTCGACGAGTCCGACGAATACATGCACGAACTCGGCCCGAGCCGAACTTCAACGAGAGCATGTACATCAACGCGTTCGACCCCGTCCAAGGGGTGGGCGGCTGGTTCCGGATGGGGAACCGCGCCAACGAGGGGACGGCCGAAATGACCGTCTGTCTGTATCTCCCTCCCGAGGTCGAGGGAGCGAACCGCCAGGTCGGCTTCATGTTCAAGCGTCCGGCGATCGAGAACAACGACGCGCTCGACGCCGCCGGGCTGACGTGGACGATGGTGACGCCGTTCGACGAGCTGCGCATCGACTACGTCGGCAAGGTCGTCGTGCTCGACGAGCCAGAGCAGATGGCCAACCCGAGGGAGGCGTTCACGAACAACCCGTACGCCGAAGCCGAGATCCACCTCACCTTCACCGGCCAAGGCCGCCCGAGCATGTTCGGCGGCGAGCCGGACGAGCCCCACGAGAAGCCCGGCGAGGAGTTCGCCAAGGGGCACTACGAGCAACTGGTCGAGGCGACAGGCACGATGCGCGTCGGTGCACGCGAATGGCAGATCAACGGGTTCGGGCTGCGCGACCACTCGTGGGGCCCCCGCTACTGGCAGGCGCCGTGGTACTACCGGTGGTTGACGGTGAACGTCGACGAGAACTTCGGCTTCATGGCCAGTCGCGTCGCGAAGCGCGACAGCGAGGGGTCCCGTGGCGGATTCGTGTGGGAGAACGGCGTGATGCATCTGTGCGACGACGTGCAGATCTCCACGGAGAATCGCGGCGAGGAGCACTACCACGACCGCATCGAGGGCACGATCCGCTCGAGCCGCAGTGACCGCGAGTGGAACTTCACCGGAGAGGCACTGAGCCTGATCCCGTTGCGCAATCGCCGCCAGGCGCCCGACGGCGAGTGGCTGCAGACTCGCATCTCGGAGGCGTACACGAAGTGGACGATCCACTCGGGCGAGTTCGAGGGCCGCGTCGGCTACGGCATGTCGGAATACCTCGACCAGATCATCGACGACCAACCCGTCGGCCTCGCCGAGTAGTTGCTTTGCCCGTCCGGCTCGGGTCCTGACAGGCAAGAGGTACCGTCGACCGCCATGAAGGACACGCCATCGCGACATCGCACTATTGCAGAACGGTTGATCGACGGGCGCAACGTCGTCGGCCAGGTGGCGGTGAGCCCTGACGGCTCCCGCATCGCGTTCGTGGTCGCCACGACCGATCTCTCGAAGAACACCACAGCCACCCGCGTCTGGATCGACGACGCTCCTGTCACCGCCGGCGACCACGACGGGAGCCCGACCTGGTCGCCCGACGGTCGGTTCCTGGCGTTCACCTCCAGGCGCGGCGAGAAGGACGGGGACTCGACGCTGCACGTGCTGCCCGTCGTCGCCGTCGGCGAACTCCGGACGCTGTGCACCATGCCCGACGGCCTCGACGACCTCGCATGGTCGCCCGATGGTCGTTGGCTGGCCTTCACCAGCCGGACCCGCAACGAGCGCTACAACGCCGAGAGCGCGGCCTGGCAGTCGCCCCGCAAGGTCGAGCGGCTCTTCAGCCGACTGAACGGCCAGAACTGGATCTTCGATCGTCCCAACCACATCCACGTGGTCGCCGCGGACGGTACGGGAACGCCTCGCAATCTGACGCCCGGTGAGTTCCAGCACAGCGACGTCAGCTGGCTGGGCGACTCGACCGCCATCGTGACCTCGGCGCAACGACATGACACCTGGGACCGTGACCGGGCGAGCGACCTGTACGTCGTCACCCTGCCCGAGCACGGTGACGGCGACCCTGACGGCGCGAACGTCCGTCCGCTCACCAACCACGACGGCCAGTACTCCCAACCGTCGGTGTCTCCCGACGGCACGCTCGTCGCATTCATCGGATCCGCCGATCCGCGCACGTACCCACAGAACGCCAAGGTCGGAATCCTGCCGATCGACGGCGACAACCATCCCCACACCGACATCACCTGGGTCTCCGCCGGGCTCGATCGCACGTTCCTTCCGACCGTGGGGTCGCGCTCCCCCGTGTGGGAGTCCGACACGCACCTGCTCGCCACCGCCGAGGACCGGGGAGCCACCCACCTCTACCGACTCTCCGTCGACGGAGACTCAGTACCAGCGCCGATCACCGACGGTCCGGTGTCGGTGACGTCGTTCCACGGAGCCGCCGGCGTCGTGGCACGCGCCGAGGAGTCTGCGACCCATCCCGCCGAACTCCACGTCGGTGAGGAACGCCACACCCATGTGGGCGACGAACTCGCGGCAGTCCTGGTCGGATGGGAGCACTTCACCGCCCCCACCGCCGACGGCTCCGACGAGATCGACGCGTGGATCATGCGGCCCGTCGACTTCGACGAGTCCGAGCGGTATCCCGTGCTGCTCAATGTGCACGGTGGCCCGCACACCCAGTACGGCGACTACTTCTTCGACGAGTTCCAGATGCAGGCCGCTGCCGGCTTCGTCGTCGTGCTCGGCAACCCGCGAGGCAGCAGCGGTCGACACACCGGCTGGGGCCAGGCGATCCAGGGTCCGAACCACCCGACGGCACCCGGTCCGGGGTGGGGAACCGTCGACGTCGACGACGTCCTGTCGATCATCGACACCGCGCTCGACCGCTACGACTTCTGCGACGCCGACCGAGTCGGCATGCTCGGCGGCTCCTACGGCGGCTTCATGGCCACGTGGCTCGCTGGTCATCACGGCGAGCGGTTTCGCGCCTTCTGTTCCGAGCGAGCGGTCAACAACGCCACCGCGCTGGAGTTGTCGTCGGACATCTCGACCGCCTTCAACGCAGTCCACGGCGTCCACCACTTGGAAGCACCCGAGGAGTACGAACGGATGTCGCCGATCACCGCGGTACGCAACATCGATGCGCCGATGCTGATCATCCACTCCGAGGAGGATTGGCGGTGCCCGATCGGTCAGGCCGAGGAGCTGTGGGTGGCGCTGAAGCTGCTGGGCAAGGAGGTCGACTTCTACCGATTCCCCGGCGAGAACCACGAACTCTCTCGAACGGGCTCGCCGGTCCACCGGGTCCAGCGCGCCGAGATCATCCTCGACTGGTTCGCCGACAAACTCGCCTGAGTCTCACCGACGAGGTTCAGCGGCGGGCGACGACGCGGTGGCGCCACTTGACCGCCTCGACGAGGGCCAGCAGACCGACGCCCGCTACGACGCACACCGCCAGATCCGCTGCGGACAGCGTCTGGAGATCGAGAAACTCGCGCAGCGGGGTGTAGACGGCGAGCAGCTGCAACCCGGCGACGAGCCCGGCGATGCCCAACATCACCGGGTTCGTGCGCCAGCCGATCTCGCGCAACGACTCCGTCGACGAGCGGGTCGCGAACGCCTGGCCGATCTGCATGAATGCCAGCGTCGTGAACATGACGGTCTGCCACTGCTCGAGGTCGGCGGCGTAATACGCGAAGCCGAGACCGAGCGTCACGAGACCGATCACGGTCCCGACCCAGATCGTGCGCCGACCGAGCCCGTTGGCCCACAGCCCGTCGGACGGCGAGTGTGGTGGTCGTTCCATCACTCGCTTCTCGGCTGGTTCGACACCCATCGACAAACCGAGGAGTCCGTCCGTCATCAGGTTCAGCCACAGCAGCTGCAGTGGCAGGAACGCAATGGCGGTCCCGGTGTCGGACGACGACACCAGGAACGGGATCGGCCAACCGAGCATCACGATGATCTTGCCGAGGTTGCCGGCCACGGCGAAGCTGACGAACCGTCGCAGGTTGTCGTAGATGACCCGCCCTTCCTCGACCGCGGCGACGATCGTGGCGAAGTTGTCATCGCGCAACACCAAGTCGGCGGCTTCCTTCGACACGTCGGTACCGGTGATCCCCATCGCCACCCCGATGTCGGCGCGCTTCAGCGCTGGTGCGTCGTTGACACCGTCGCCCGTCATCGCCACCACCTGATGCTGCGCCTGCAGTGCACCGACGATGCGGAGTTTGTGCTCGGGCGAGACGCGGGCGAACACCGAGACATCGCGCACGGCAGCGGCGAACTGCTCGTCGTCGAGGTGGTCGAGGTCGGCGCCGATCAAGACCCGATCGGTGTCGCTGATGCCGAGATCGTTGGCGATCGCCAGCGCGGTCAGCGGGTGGTCGCCCGTGATCATCACCGGACGGATGCCGGCGTTCCGGCAGACGGCCACGGCGTCGCGCACCTCGGCACGCGGCGGGTCGATGATCCCGACGAGACCGAGCAGGACGAGCTCGGATTCCGGATCGTCGTGTTCAGACGTCAGCGGGCGGAACGCCACACCGAGGACGCGCATGCCCGACGCGGCGAGCGCATCGTTGCCGGCCGAGACCCGAGCGTTCCAGTCCTCGTCGAAGGCGGCAGCGGTTCCGTTGTCCCACACCGCAACCGTGTGCTGGAGCAGGCCATCGACGGCGCCCTTCACGAACGACAGCCGGACGTCCTGTGGCAGTTCGGCGAGTTCCGGAATCCGACCGTCGAGTGGGTCGTGGATCGTGCTCATCCGCTTGCGGGTCGAGTCGAACGGTTCCTCGCCGACACGTGGGATGCGGTCGCGCAGCGATTCCACGTCGAGACCCGCATCGACGGCAGCCTGCAGCAGCGCCGTCTCGGTGGGATCACCGTGCCACACCTGCGTCCCCTCGTCGTCGACGTCTCCGGCGCCGTCGTTGCACAGGGCTCCGGCAACGAGCGTCACGAGCGCGGACGACGACGACGCGCTCACCGATGCAGCAGCGTCGGAATCGAGCCGCACGTGGTGACCGGCGACGTCGAGCACGGTCACCGTCATGCGGTTCTGGGTGAGGGTGCCGGTCTTGTCCGAGCAGATCACCGTCACCGAGCCGAGGGTCTCTACCGCCGGAAGTTTGCGGATCAACGCCTGGCGCTTGAGCATGCGTTGTGAGCCGATCGCCAACGTGAACGTCACCACTGCGGGCAGCCCTTCGGGGATGACGGCGACTGCCACGCTGATCGCAGTGAGCACGAGATCGGTCGCTGTTTCGCCGGCGATCGCTCCCATCACGACGACGGCGAGCGCCACGACGACGCCGAGCAGGGCGAGCTGCTTGCCGACCCGGTCGAGGCGGAACTGCAGCGGGGTCTGCTCGGATTCGACGCCCTGCAGCAAGGTGGCGATGTGGCCGAGCTCGGTGGCCATCCCGGTCGCCACGACCACGCCTTGCCCGCGACCGGCAGCCACTTGCGTGCCCGAGTACGCCATGCACAGGCGGTCGCCGAGGGCGAGATCGTCCCGGTCGACCGCCTCGGTCTGCTTGTCGATCGGCTCGGACTCCCCGGTCAGCGTCGCCTCCTCGATCCGCAGACTGGCAACCTCGACGAGGCGGAGATCCGCGGGCACAACCGTGCCGGCATCGAGATGGATGATGTCGCCGGGCACGAGTTCGCCGACGGGGACCGACGTCATGCGGTCGTTGCGTGTGACGCGGGTCGACGGCACCGCCATGCGCCGCAGCGCGGCGATCGCCTGTTCGGCCCGATACTCCTGGAAGAACCCGAGCGCAGTGAACAGCACGACGATCGCCCCGATCGCCCCGGCCTCGAGGTACTTGCCGAGGGCGAGCGAGAGCACGGCCGCACCGATGAGGATGAGCACCATCACCGAGGAGACCTGGCCCCAGATCAGGGCGAGTTTGCTCGTTCCGGCCGACTCCTGCAGTTCGTTCCGCCCGTGTTGCGCCCGTCGACGCTCGATGTCGGTTTCGTCCAAGCCCTCGAGCGACGAGTCGAACTCGGCGAGGACCGCCTCGATGCTCCGTCGGTGCCAGTCGGTGTTCGACGGGGATGGGTCGATCTGGGAGGCGATGTCGGTGTTGGAGGTCATGACGCTTTCAGCAAACGATGGCGGGTTCGCTGAAGGTCTCTCCGCTCCGATCAGGAGCTGGCCCCGCCGACCGCTCCGAGGAGCGGCGTGTTGACGACGGACCTCGAGGGATACTCCCCTTCAGATGTCTGCGCCGGAACCTACCCGTGGCGCGGCCGCTCGACACCAGAAACCTTCAGATCCGTCGGAGGGACGCGGCCAGATGGTGCTGCAGCGGTTGGCCGACTGCCGCCATGCGGAACGTGTAGTGGAGGTCGTCGCCGGTCACCGAGATCGTCCGCTCGGTGATCGTGACCTCCTTCGCGCTCGGTGTCGAACCGATCGAGGTCGACCGCACGTCGATCACGAGCGGAGCGTCGCCGCCGACCACGGCACCTTCGTAGATCTCCGTGATCCCGGTGGGCTGCGCCATGACGATCTCGATGCTGCCTGGCGCCGGGACTCGCAGGTAGCCGGACTCGGCGTGCATGGGCAGCGCACTGTCGGGATGCCGGGTGCGCTGGGTGTACGCCACGAACGGCTTGCCGACGTGCGTGAACGTGATCGACTCCGTGTAGGAGAAGCGGTCGATCGTCGGGTACTCGCCGGTGCCCGAGCCCTCCCACGTACCGAGGAGCGGTGCGAGCACCGCGACATCCGGGTGCAGTTCGGCTTCCATGTCATCACCGTACGGGAGGCCCGGCGAACAGCGTGCTACGCATGAACCCGATGCCTGACGCCTCGTCGCCCAACAACCCGTCACCCAACTCGGCTGACCTCTACGCCGCGCTGAACATCGAACCGGCCGAACATGCTGGCGGCCACCGCTACATCCACGTGATCGGCACCACGGTGTTCGTCGACACGGAACTCGCCGACGAGTCGTGGGAACGCCATGTGGTCGGCATCGTGGAGGGCGACGCTTGGTGGGCGATCGACGTGCCGGCCGACGCCGACGACCCGTCGTACGGCTCGGCGCTCGATCTGTACAGCTACTTCGGTCGTGCGGCCCCGAGCGAGTGGATGGCTGCGGGCCGCGCCGTGCAGATCGTGGAGTGGGCACGCACACACCGGTTCTGCGGACGATGTGCCGCCCCGACGGAGTTGTCGACCGGTGAACGCGGCATGAAGTGTCCCGCCTGCGGGCTGATCGCCTACCCCCGACTCGCGCCGGCGATGATCGTCCTCGTCACCCGCGGCGAGCCCGGACCCGACCAGGAGGCGCTGCTCGCCCGTGGCGTCAACTTCCCGGTGCCGATGTTCTCCTGTCTCGCCGGCTTCGTGGAGCCTGGCGAGGATCTCGAAGGTGCCGTCGTGCGCGAAGTCGCCGAGGAGGTCGGCATCCGGGTCACCAACGTGTCGTATCGGGCCAGTCAACCGTGGCCGTTCCCGCACAGCCTGATGATCGGCTTCCGAGCCGAGTACGACAGCGGCGACCTGGTCTGCGACGAGACCGAGATCGCCGAAGCCGGCTGGTACCGCCGAGGCGCCTTGCCGATGATCCCGCCCGGCATCTCCGTCGCCCGACGCCTGATCGACGAGTGGCTCCACGAGACCTGACGGCGATGAGCCAACCGCCCGTATGGCGACACTTCGCTCATCGCTCGGGCTGAAGTGGGCGCGGACGCGAGTTCTAGTGTCGGGCGCATGAGCAGCTCAGAAGTCGTGATCGTCGATGCTGTTCGCACACCAATTGGCAAGCGCAACGGTGGTTTGTCCACCCTCCACCCTGCCGAGACCCTCGCCCGCGTGCAGCGAGCGATCATCGACCGCAACGACGTCGAGCCCACCGAGATCGGCCAGGTCATCACCGGCTGCGTCAGCCAGGTCGGCGAGCAGGCGTTCAACATCGGGCGCACCGCATGGCTCTCGGCAGGCCTGCCACTCAGCGTCGCCAACACAACCGTCGACACCCAGTGCGGGTCGAGCCAGCAGGCCACCAACCTCGCGTCGTCGCTCGTCGGCTCCGGCGTCGTCGACATGGCACTGGCCTGTGGCGTCGAGGCGATGAGCCGGGTGCCGATCGGCGCATCGGGCAACAAGGCCTTCGGCCTCGGCATCCCCATCCCCAAGATCTACTTCGAGCAGTACGAGATGACGTCACAGTTCGAGGGCGCCGAGCGAATCGCCGAGAAGTGGGGCATCACCCGCGAGGACACCGACGCATTCGGCCTCGCCTCGCAGCAACGCACGGCGCAGGCGTGGGCCGAGGACCGCTTCGCTGGTCAGTACATCACCATCGACGCTCCCGATCTCGACGACGAGGGCAATCCGACCGGCTCCACGCACACCGTCGACCGTGACGAGGGCCTGCGCGAGACCACCCTCGAGAAGCTCGCCACGTTGAAGCCTGTCGCCCGGGAGAACGGGGTGCACACCGCGGGCAACTCCTCGCAGATCTCCGACGGTGCCGCCGCAGTGTTGGTCGCCACCGAGGCGAAGGCCGACCAACTCGGCCTGACCGCCCGGGCGCGGGTCGTCGACACCTGCCTCGTCGGCACCGACCCGGTGCTGATGCTCACCGGCCCGATGGACGCCACGAAGCACCTGTTGCAGCGCACCGGGCTGTCGATCGACGACATCGACGTGTTCGAGATCAACGAGGCATTCGCCTCCGTGGTGCTCGCCTGGGCGAAGGAGGTCGGCGCCGACCTCGACAAGACCAACCCCAACGGCGGCGCGATCGCCCTCGGCCACCCGCTCGGCGCCACCGGCGCCTTCCTGATGACCAAGGCGCTCTACGAACTCGAACGCACCGGTGGCCGCTACGCCCTGATCTCGATGTGCTGCGGCGGCGGACTCGGCACCGGCACCATCATCGAACGCCTCTGACCCAACCCGACCCGCCGTCCACCTCTGCCCAGTCCCGTTTGCGTGAGGATTTCGGTGGGCCGCCCCACCGAGATCCTGACGCAAACGTCGGGGTCGGGCGGTGTGAGGGGTGGCGCCGGTAGACCGCAGGATGCGCTCGGCGTTGGTGCTCGTCCTCTCGTGTGCGCTCGGGGTGGCGGGCTGCGCCGCGAGTCCGGAAGCGGACGCACGCTGGATCGCCACGGTGGTGCAGGTCGTCGACGGCGACACGATCGACGTCGAGATCGGCGGGCGCTCCGAGCGCGTCCGCCTCAT
>JBGTIA010000072.1:0-3606 GCA_041745835.1 Ilumatobacteraceae bacterium
TCGCGGCGCCGAAGAGCTACGTGTACGCCGTGGTCGACGGAACGCTCACGCGTCGCGCGTGGGACCAACCCGGCATGCGCTCGGGCAACGCATGGTGGCTGACCGCCAGCGACGGGACCGGCACCTACTACTTCTACGCGCACCTCGCCGATTTCGCTCCGGGGCTCTCCGTCGGCTCTCGGGTCGAGGCCGGCGAGATCATCGGCTTCATGGGAAACACCGGGAACTCGGCGTTCCCGCACTTGCACTTCGAGATCCACCCGAACGGCGGCAGCGGGGTCAACCCGTATCCACTGTTGCGCCAGCTCGGTGGTTGCAAGACCGGTGAGCAGTACCGCCAACCGGGTGGTTGGGTGCCCGACTGACCGACCTGCCGGTCGGGGCGCGGCGGGTTGGCGGTCTCGTGGGGATCGGCACTCAGCCGGTGGGCTGGCCGTACACGCCGAGCAGGTCGACGACGATCACCATGTCGGTGCCGGCGGGCAACCCCAGCTGTGGGTTGCCGTCGGGCCCGAAGGCGTCAGCGGGCGGGATGACGATCGCTCGGCGACCACCGACCTTCATGCCGGGCAGACCCTTGATGAACCCGGGGAAACCGCCCTCCGCTGTGGGCACCGGTACCGGCTCGCCCTCCCAGCTGCTCTCGAGTGCGACCTGATTGTCGCCGCGGAACAGCACGTAGTTGATGACGCCCGTCTGACCCGCCTGCAGTTCGGTGCCGTCACCTTCGATGATGTCGGTGAACGTGGTGTCGGTGGCTCCAACGGATTCCGGCACACCCGGTTCGGTCGGTGCATCCGCAGCGTCCGGCGGCTTGATCACGGCCCGCACGTCGATCAGGAACGTCAGCGCTTCGTTCTCGCCGATGATGTCCCCGCGTGCTTCCGCTCCGTATGCGAGGTCGCTGGGAATGTCGAGTCGGATGCGAGCGCCGCTCTGGGCGTCGACGAGGCCCTGGTCCCAGCCCGCGATCACGCCGCCTTGGCCCAACACGACCGGGAACGGTTCGAATCGGTCGTAGCTGTTGTCGAACTCCACCCCGTCACGGGTGCGCACGCCGACGTAGTCGACGATCACGGTGTCGCCGGATTCGGCAGCCGGGCCGGTGCCCGCGTCGATCACGGTGATGACGAGTTCGGTCGGGATCTCGTCGGGGACGTCGACCTCGGGCTTGTCGGCGTTGGTCGGAGTCGGTGCGACCGATCCGGTGTCGGAGGTGTCCGGGGTGTCGGACGGGTCGGAGGCGTCCGACGTCTCCGGGCTGTCCGAGGTGTCGACCGGTGCGATCGCCTCACCGGCGGACGTGTCGGTGGGGGAGTCGCTGGCGTTGTTGTCGTCGTCGCTCGAGCACGCAGCAATCAGCAGTGTGGCGGTCACGAGCAGGGGGAGGGTCCGGCGCATTGCGACGACGCTACTTGCGAAGTCCGACGCGACCTCGTCAACGTCCCGGCGCTCACCGAAGTTCGAACCGACGCCGGATGCTCGACGCGATCAGGAAAGCGAACTGGGTCGGGTGGCGATCCAGGTTGCTTCGGCACGACCGAGTTCGGTCGACGGTGGACCGTCCACGAACGGCCAGAGCTCCGAGGCGATTCGCCGGTAGTTGCCACTGGCGTTGAGTTCGCCGAGCAGTGCGTAGAGGCCCAGGTTGATCCGCTGGATGAAGACGAACGCACGTGGCACCGTGGCGTACTGGCTGATCGGGCTCGATCGATCGAATGTGTGCCGCACGATCGAGTTCGCATATTCGCGCGTCCACGTCATGTCGGCGTCGGTGCGAACCGTGTCGTAGAAGTGCGAGAAGTAGTCGCCCACAGCGTCCGTCGAGACGGGAGCGTCGGGCTGCAGCATCCCCGCGCGCTCCACGATCCGACGGAACTCGGCATGATCGTGGTCGACCGCCGCAGCCTTCACCATCGACCCGAACGTGTGCATCTCGTCGGCGCTGAAGTGCTTGACGAGACCGAAGTCGAGGAAGGTGACCGTGCCGTCGTCGTGGAAGAGGTAGTTGCCCGGATGGGGATCGCCGTTGAACGTTCCCATCCGGTACAGGCTGCGGAACACGAACCGGAAGATCACCTCGCCGACGTGGTCACGTTCGGCCTGGGGTCGGCGCATCAGCTCGGCCCAGCCGAACCCCTCGGCCAGTTCGGTCGTGAGCACGTGGGCGGTCGACAGTTCCGGCACCACCTCGGGGATTCGGATGAACGGGTGCCCGCGGTAGTAGTCGGCAAACGCCTGCTGGTTGCGTGCCTCCCGCTCGTAGTCGACCTCCTCGGCGATGCGCAGCTTGATCTCGTCGACCATCTCCGCCGGATCGAGCGCGCCGAACCCCTGTCGGAGCACGGCGCCGAGCAGATCGGCGTTGCGCAGGTCGGCCACGATCGCCTCACCGACTCCCGGATACTGGACTTTGACGGCCACCGCTCGCTCGGCGCCGGTCGCCGGATCGCGGAGCAGGGCGCGATGCACCTGGCCGATCGACGCGGCCGCGATGGGATTCGGGTCGAACTCGTCGAACACCTCGCCGACCGGTCGACCGAGTTCGCGCTCGACGGTTTCGAGCGCGAGGTCCACGGACATCGGTGGGGCGTTCGACTGCAGCTGCGACAACGCGAGTCGCAGTGGTTCGGGCAACCCGTCGTCGAGGTAGCTCGCCATCTGGCCGAGCTTCATCAGCGCGCCCTTCATGTGGCCGAGCTCGTCGGCGACCTGCTGCGCCGAGCGCAGCTCGCGGTGCCGGTCGAGTTCGTCACGACGTTCGGCGGATGCAAAGGTCTTGCGCGCTGCAGTCGTGGCGTACGTCGTGCCGACACGAGCACCCAGTCGGGCGAGTTGGCCATTGCGCCGCAGGCGGGAACGGTGCATCGCTCGGCCCTGACTCCCGGCCGGGCGGAGCCGTTGGCGCACTGCTGGTGCAGCGAGGACGAGCGCTCCGGCGACGAGCGCCACGCCGGCGACGGTGCGGATCCTCATGCGCGGCGCAGCACTGATTCGATCGCACGGATCAGGGTGGGCACGAAGCGGTCGGAGTTGGCAACGACCGCGTCGTGCATGCCGTCGACTCGAAACGCCTCGGAGTCCGAGATCTGCTCGAAGAGTTTCACCTGGCGACGCAGCGGCACGACCTGGTCGCGCATCGTCAGCACCGACGACGACGGTACGTCGACCTCGCCGAGCCAGTCCGTGGAGGAGAACTTGCCGATCTCCTTGCCCGCCTCGAGGATGGCTCGCCAATCGTGGTCGGCGGTCTCGCGCATCGCCCACGGCTCCCACTTCTCCGTGCGTCGCTGCAGGTAGAGCTGTTCGACGATCCAGGTCTTGGTCTGATCGGGCGTGACGCGGGCCATGGCTGCGAGGCCAGTGAGGCCCACCATGCCGAGTCGTTTCTCGCGTCGCCCGGCGAAGTACGGCGCGGTGGCACACAGCACGAGCCCGATCACCCGCTCGGCGTGGCGACGCCACACGAGCTGCGCGATCGGGCCGCCCATCGAATACCCGACCGGGACGAAACGGTCGACGCCCAGGGCCGCTGCGACGTCGACGGCGTCGTCGGCGCAGTCCTCGAGACGGAACGGCTTCTTCGAACGCAGGCCCGTGCCGTGG
>JBGTIA010000073.1:0-6437 GCA_041745835.1 Ilumatobacteraceae bacterium
CGACCCCACGTGGTAGGTTCGCTCTCCCGCAGTAGGTCACCGACATGTCCACATCTTGTGGACAACGGTGTGGACCACTGTCGACCACGATCGGGAGACCTCAGGTGACAGACAGTGCAGACGTGTGGACCCAGGTGACGCTGTCACTTCGGTCTCAGCTCGCCGAATCGGTCTGGTTCTCCACCTTCCAAGACGTCGCTCCGTTGCCGTCCGACGACGACACGCTCCGTCTGCTCGCTCCCAGCGCCTACGTTCGCGATCGGATCATGAGCAGGTATCTGCCGCTGGTGACCGAGGCGCTGCAGGACGTCAACGAGGGCCATCGAACCGTCGAGATCGACGTCGACACCGCAGGAGACATCTCGGCGATCAGCGACGTCACGGCCAGCCCCGACGCGTTCTCTGCTGCGTTGCCACTCGACGGCGTTGCCGAGACCCCCGGTGGGCGAGCGCCGTCGTCCGGCAACGACCCCCGTTACGAGAGCACACGGTCGTTGCTGGTCGACGAGGCGGGACTCAATCCCCGCTACACATTCGAGACGTTCGTCAAGGGCGCCTCGAACCAGTTCGCACTGGCCGCCGCCCTCCGGGTGGCCGAGACGCCGGCACGCAGCTACAACCCGCTGTTCATCTACGGATCAGCCGGGCTCGGCAAGACCCACCTCCTGCACGCGATCGGCCACTACGTCCACGCGAACTACCAGCACCACGAGGTGCGCTACGTGTCGACCGAGACGTTCATGAACGAGTACGTCGACGCCATCCGTCAGAACACGACCAACTCGCTGCGGCGGCGTTACCGCGACATCGATGTGCTGCTGATCGACGACATCCAGTTCATTGCCGGCAAGGAAGGTCTGCAAGAGGAGTTCTTCCACACGTTCAATTCGCTCCACGGCGCCAACAAGCAGGTCGTGATCTCCTCGGATCGCATGCCCGACGCCATCCCCACGCTCGAGGAACGCCTCCGCGGACGATTCAAGTGGGGCCTGATCACCGACATCCAGCCGCCGGACCTCGAGACCCGCCTCGCCATCCTGCGCAACAAGTCCGAGCGGGACCGTGTCCTCGTTCCGGACGAAACCCTGGAGTTCATCGCCACCAACATTGCAACCAACATCCGTGAACTGGAGGGGGCACTCATCCGGGTGACCGCATTCGCCAGCCTGAACCAGGTCCCGATCACCACCGACCTGGCCGAGACACAGCTCGCGGACCTGCTCGTCGACAGCAAGCCGAAGGCTCGCACCGATGACGAGTTGTTGGCGGACATCGCCGCGATCCTCAAGTTCCCCGTCGAGGACCTGAAGGGCAGGAGCCGTCAGCGGCCACTCGTCACCGCCCGCCAGATCGCCATGTACGTGTTCCGGGAGCTCACCGACCTCAGCTACCCGGCGATCGCCCGCTTGTTCGGTGGGCGCGACCACACCACCGTCATCCACGCGAACGAGAAGATCCAGCGACTCATGAGCGAGCGCAAACAGATCTACGACCAGGTCACCGATCTCCTGCAGCAGCTCAAGGCATGACACAGCTCGCGAACAACACTGGGGACGTCGGTCGGACAACCCGATCGCGACAGTGGACATCGCGACGTTGTCCACCGGAGCACAACGGTGCAATTCCCGGGATGGGGATCACCCGCCCATCCCATGTGTACGCCGGGAGTGGCCCTACGCTGCACCGACGCGTGGTTGTCCCCAATCCACAGCACCTACTACTGACACTAGACATTGAGACATCCCTGCATGAGGAGAAGTGCCCCCTGTGAAGTTTCGTTGCGAACGTGATGTCCTCGCCGACGCGGTCGGCTCTGCTGGACGTGCGGCGACGAACCGTACGGGCACCCTGCCGGTCCTGGCCGGCGTGCGCATGGAAGTCGCCGGCGACACCCTGACCGTCACCGGTACCGACCTGGAACTGACGATCCGCCTCAGCGTCGACGTCGGCGGCGAACGCGACGGTGCCGCTGTCGTGCCCGCACGACTCGTGGGTGACATCGTCAAGGCTCTGCCTGCGGGTGCGGTCCACGTCGAACTCGGTGACGACGAGCTGTCGATCAGCGCCGGCCGCTCGCAGTTCTCGGTCCGTCCGCTGTCGCTCGACGACTACCCGAGCCAACCGGAGCCGGCCGGCGATGCGGTGACCTTGCCTGCCGACGCCATGTCCGACGCGCTCCGCCAGGTGGTCCGCGCAGCATCGACCGACGATGCCCGAGCCGTGTTGACCGGGGTGCTGCTCGCCTCGGACGACGACGGCCTCCGCATGGTCGCCACCGACTCGTACCGACTCGCCGTTCGCGACCTTCCCGAGACCGGCGTGCTCGCTTCCGGGCAGAAGGTGCTCATTCCGGGCCGTGCCCTCAGCGAGCTGCAGCGTTTGCTCGGTGACGTCGAGGAACTCAAGGTGCGCCTCGGCGACCGCGAAGCAACCTTCGAGGCCGGCGGCACCCGATTGAGCACCCGGCTCATCGAGGGCGAGTTCCCCAACTATCGCAACCTGCTGCCGTCGAGCTACCCGAATCTGCTCACCGTTGGCAAAGCCGCGATGCTCGAAGCGATCCGACGCGTCAAGATCCTGGCGCAGGACTCCACGCCGGTGCGCCTGACCCTCGGAGGCGACACCGTCCAGATCACCGCGATCACCCAGGACGTCGGCAACGCCGTCGAGGAGATCGACGCCAGCTACGACGGCGCCGAGATGACCGTCGCGTTCAACCCGGACTACCTGGCCGCCGGCATCGACGCCATCGACAGCGACGACGTCACCCTCGCCACCATGGACCCGATGAAGCCCGCAGTGCTCCGCGGCGTCGGCCGCGACGACTACCTGTACCTCCTGATGCCGGTGCGGGTACCGTAATACTTTTCGGCGCCTCAGGTCAATTGTGCGGTCGGCGAGTCTGGTCGGCTCCGATCTGGCTCGTCGCTGGCGCTTCCCTCGCCAGCGGTAATCAGTAGCGAAGCCCAGCGTGTGGTCGACGGGTCGGGTCGGCTTCGGTCTGGCTCGTCGCTGGTGCTTCCCTCGCCAGCTGCAACGCTTGCGTCGGCCGCCTTATCCTGCGGAGGGCGTGACAGACTCCGGGGTCTTCATGATCGTGTCGCATCTCGAGCTCGTGGACTTTCGGAACTACGTGTCGGGGACGTTCGAGCTGACCTCGGGGACGACCGCGGTGATCGGCGACAACGGTCAGGGAAAGACGAACCTCGCCGAGGCCCTCGCATTCCTCGCCACGTTGACCAGCTTCCGGTCGGTGCCCACTGACGCGCTGGTGCGTGTCGGAGCCGAGACCGCGATCATCCGTGCGACGGTGATCGACGAGAACGATCGCGAGAGCCTGGTCGAGATCGAACTCGCTGCCGTCGGCCGTAACCGGGTCCAGGTCAATCGTCAGCGACTCCAGCGCGTTCGGGACCTCCTCGGCACAGTGCGCGTCACGGTGTTCTCACCCGACGACCTGATCCTCGTCAAGGGAGGCCCCGGCGACCGGCGACGCTTCCTCGACGACACGCTGGTCGCACTGGCGGTCAAGTACGACACCGTGCGCCTCGAGGTCGATCGCATCGTGCGCCAGCGCAACAGCTTGCTGAAACAGGCCGGCGGTCGACTGTCCGACGAGATCGAGGTGACGCTCGACGTGTGGGACGCGAAGTTCGCCGACATCGCCGACCAGTTCGGCTACGCCCGCGCCACCCTCGTGTCCCGTCTCGCTCCCATGGTGCAAGAGGCCTACGAGCACCTGGCCGGGACTCCGACGCCCGTTGATCTCGTGTACGAACCACCCTGGCGATCGGTCGGGCTCGCAGCGGCGCTCCTGGACGCACGCGCCGTCGACATCCGACGGGGGGTCAGCACCGTCGGTCCGCAACGCGACGAGCTCAGCCTGTCGATCAACGGGCTCCCGAGTCGGACCCACGCCTCGCAGGGTGAGCAGCGCACGCTGGCGCTCGCGTTGCGACTGGCCGGACACCGTCTGGTGACCGAACGGACCGGTGCGGCCCCGGTGCTCGTCCTCGACGACGTCCTGTCGGAACTCGACGACCACCGCGCCACCGCCCTGCTCGATCACCTTCCCGCCGGCCAGGTGATCATCACCACGGCGAGTGAGCTGCCACCCGCTGCGCGTGCCGACCGGGTCCTACGCGTCGAAGCCGGTCACGTCATCGACGCCGAGTGAATGTGCCCGAGTGATGAGCGACAAGCCCGTATCCGGTCCGTTCGCTCATCGCTCGGGAAAGGTGGGGGGCCGGAGCAGTACGGTGGGAGGCGTGTCCGACCCGGTGCCGATCTCGCGATCGCTCGACTCGATCATGAAATCGTTGCGGGGAACCGACCGCATCCAGATCGGCGGGGTGTTCGGGCGGTGGGATGACGCGGTCGGCCCAGCGGTTGCAGCCCACGTCCGGCCGGTTCGCCTCGACCAGGGCGTGCTCACCGTCGAGGCCGATGAACCTGCATGGGCCACCCAGGTCAAGTTTCTCGCCGGCACGATCACCGCTCGTCTCGCCGAGGTGGCCAACGTCGAGATCGAGCGGATCGAGGTCCGCGTCGGCCCCCGTCGCTGAGGGCTGTTCGGACACGAAACAGGTCGTGTTCCCCGACCGTGCTCCCCGACTCGGCGACACCCCGCTGGTAGGATGACGTGCACTCGCGATGTCAGCGTGGGCGCTGGTCGAACCCTCGGACGAACCGCCGGGAAAGTCGACCCGCAGACCTCGTTGAACGCCAAGAACAGCATGCCAGTGTCGGTATGTCCGCCAGACAGCAAGAAGTATCGAGGTACGAGTGTCCAACGACACCCAAGCAGCATCGACCGACGTCGCCGGGACCACACCGGACCCGGCGAGGAAAAAGTCGAACACGAATTCCGCCACCACGACTGCGGCGTACGACGCCAAGGCCATCCAGGTGCTCGAGGGGCTCGACCCGGTCCGCAAACGGCCGGGCATGTACATCGGATCCACGGGTCTGCAGGGCCTGCACCACCTGATCTGGGAAGTCGTCGACAACTCCGTCGACGAAGCGATGGCTGGGCACTGCACCCGCATCGGTGTCACCCTGCTCGCCGACGGCGGCTGTCAGGTCGACGACAACGGTCGCGGCATCCCGGTCGACCCGTTCACCTCCGGTGAGCACAAGGGAAAGAGCGCAGCCGAAGTCGTCCTCACCGTGCTGCACGCCGGCGGCAAGTTCGGCGGCGAGGGTTACAAGGTGTCGGGGGGTCTCCACGGCGTCGGCGTCTCGGTGGTCAACGCGCTCTCCGAGCGCCTCGTCATCGAGGTCGATCGCGGTGGCAACCGATACCGCCAGGAGTACGCGAAGGGTGGCAAGCCGCAGAGCAAGATGGTCACCGTCGGCGACACTCCCAAGCGAGGGCGCGTCACCGGCACCACGATCACGTTCTGGCCCGATCCGACCGTGTTCGCCGCCGAGGGCGTCGAGTTCGTGGCGCGAACCGTGCTCGAGCGAATGCAGACCATGGCATTCCTCAACCGAGGCCTCGAGATCGTCTTCGAGGACCAGCGCGACGGTCGCGAGCAACGCGTGGAGTACCAGTACAAGGGCGGCATCCTCGACTTCGTCAAGCACCTCAACGCCACCAAGGAGCCGCTGTTCTCCAAGGTCTGCCAGTTCGAGGACGAGGACGACGACGACGGCCAGATGCTCGACATCGCCATGCAGTGGAACACCGGCTACTACGAGGGCATTCACGGCTATGCCAACGGCATCTCGACCACCGAGGGCGGCATGCACGTCGAGGGCTTCAAGACCGCACTCACGTCGGTGCTCAACAAATATGCACGCGCGAAGAACCTGCTCAAGGAGAAGGACCCGAACCTCACGGGCGAGGACATCCGCGAGGGCATCACTGCCATCGTCTCCGTGAAGCTGCGCGAGCCTCAGTTCGAAGGTCAGACCAAGGCCAAGCTCGGCAACGTGCCCATGCGTTCGTTCGTGCAGAAGGCGACCTACGAACGTCTCGGTGAGTGGCTCGAGGAGAACCCGACCGAGGCCAACAAGGTCGTCAAGAAGAGCCTCGCCGCAGCACAGGCCCGAGTCGCCGCCAAGAACGCTCGCAACGCCATCCGCCGCAAGACGGCGCTGTCGGGCGCCGGCATGCCCGACAAGCTCAAGGACTGTTCGTCGAAGAACGCCGACGAATCAGAGCTGTTCATCGTCGAGGGCGACTCTGCCGGCGGCACCGCCGTCGATGCTCGCGACCCGCGCACGCAGGCGATCCTGCCGATCCGCGGCAAGATCCTCAACGTCGAGCGGGCCCGCATCGACAAGATGCTCAAGAACAACGAGATCCAGGCCCTGATCACGGCGATCGGCGCCGGCGTCGGCGACGAGTACGACGTCACGAAATGCCGCTACCACAAGGTGATCTGCCTGGCCGACGCCGACGTCGACGGCAGCCACATCCGCACGCTGCT
>JBGTIA010000074.1:0-2696 GCA_041745835.1 Ilumatobacteraceae bacterium
GCGAGTCGTCGGCGGCGGGCGAGTCGTCGTCGCTGCCGCACGCCGCAAGGGTGAGGGCAGAGAGCGTGAGGGCGGAGAGGGCGAGCAGGGCGAGGGTGGTGCGGGGGATCATGGGGGTTCAGACGCTCCTGAGGTCGGAAAAGTTCCGTCAGCAGATCTGCTGATTCAGGTGATCATGACACGGCGACGGCGCACGAGATGCGCATCATCTGGTCGACACCGGAGCGCAACTCTTCGTCGCTGATCCGCACCGTGTCGCCGCTCTCGCCGAGCAGGTCACTGACCGTCATGATCGCCAGGGATTCGATGCCCTTGACGGCCGCAATCGTGTACATCATGGCGGCTTCCATCTCGACGCCGATGTGGCCGAGACGCTTCCACCGGGCGAAGGTCGTGGGGTCGGGATCGTAGAACAAGCCGGACGTGACGATCGGTCCGACGTGCACTGCGCCGGCCGAAGCGTCTCGCGCGAGCCGGGCGGCGGTCTCGACCAACGCAAACGTCGCACTCGGCGCGTAGCCCTCCATCGCGGCGTACCGCAGCGGTGTCTGATCATCACTCGACGCCGCCAACCCGACGACGGTGTCGCCCATCGCCATCCCATCGCCGAGCCCGCCACAGGTGCCGACACGCACGAGCCGCGTGGCACCGAGCATGATCAGCTCCTCGAACACGATGCCGGCGCTCGGACACCCCATCCCGGTCGACTGCACGCTGATCGGCTCGCCTTCGAATGTGCCGGTGTAGCCGAGCATCCCTCGCTCGGCATTGACCTGGCGTGCTCCGGCGTCGAAGAACGTCTCGGCGATGTACTTCGCCCGGAGCGGATCGCCCGGGCACAACACGTTGGGGGCGTAGTCGCCGGCTTCGGCGCGCAGATGGATCGGCATGGGTGCGAGCGTATTCGCCCCGCCCTACTTCAGGAATTTGCTGGTGGTGTTGTCGGCCAGGACCTTGCCGCCGGTCTGGCAGGTGGCGCAGTAGTTGACCGTGTAGCCCGAGTACTCGACCGCTCGAACGGCCTCGCCGCAGTCGGGACAGGGGTCGCCGGTCCGGCTGTGCATCGCACTCGGCCGATCCTTCGACGAACTCATGTCATCGCGCGTCCGCTCGTAGTCCAATCCTTCGTCGATGCACGATGCGATCGCGGTGGCGACGACGACGGCTGCTCCGTCAGCGCCGAGCTTGCGTGTGTTCGCGAACGGCGAGACGCGCGCTCGGTGGCAGATCTCGTTCGCCAGACGGCGGCCGATTCCGGCGATCATTCGTTGGTCGCGGAGGAATCCGTGCACCCGCATCGAGTTCGCCGCGAACAGTCCGGCGAGTTCGTCGGCGGTGATGTCGGCGGCCTCCGGGCCGAGCTTGTCGAGCGGTGGGGATCTGAGCGCAGTGTCGGTCGGCACGCACCACACGCCCGCGCGCCGCTCCTTGCCCTGCTCGGTGAGCAGCAACGCCGTCTCGTCGATCGACCCGTCGTCGAGTTCGATCGCTTCGAAGACGAACCGGGCCTGGCCGCCGCGCGGCTTCAGCGATCGTTTGTCATCGGGCACGAGGCGGCCACCCTGCATGAGATGCACCACGAACGTGACCGGCTCGAACTGCAGCAGCAGGTACTTGCCTCGTCGGCCGACGCCGAGCAGCGGCTGGCCGAACGCCTCCGATGGCGCGGGAACCGCCGTCTTGAGGGCCGTGAAGTTGAACGGTACGAATGCATGCAGCACTCGTCCGGCGAACTGGACGGTCAGGCGCTCGGCGTGCGCCTGGATCTCGGGCATCTCCGGCATACGTGCTCGTCAGGTGTAGGTGGTCTGCTCGCGGACCGTTGCGAAGACGGCGTCGAGGGCACCGAACACCGGCTGCGACTCGAGCAGCTTCTGCTGGTCGCCGAAGAGCCGGATACGTCCACCGATGAAGGCCTCCTGAGCGTTGAGTTCACCGGTCGCAACTGCAACCGCAGTGTCCCAGTCCTGCTCCATCTTGACGTCTTCGGGGTCAGCTGGCCCTGCACCGAACGACGCCTCGCCGTCGCCGACGCTCAGGTGGTAGGTGACGTCGCCCTCGGGACCGTTGCTCACCACCTGGGTCACGCCGATGCGGTGCGACTCGGCGATCTCGCGCATCTGGTCGCTCGCTGCGACCTCGTCGGACAACGCACTGATCCAGTCGAGACTGAGGTAGCGGATCATGATCCGTAGTCTGCCTGATGTGCCCGGCGACCATGAACCTCAGGACGGCCGGCGCGACGACTGGCACGACGGGCGCCACGAGGGCGCGCCCGTCGAGGAGTGGGTGTTCGCAGCGTGGACGGCCGACGGTCGTCTCGGACTGATCTCGGGGCACCGGATCGTCGGCCGGACCGCGTGGTACTGGGCGGCGCTCGCGGGTGAGGGCCGGCCGCTGCTCCACGTGACCGACTTCGACGTGCCCATTCGTGCCGACCCCTTCATCGTCAAAGGTGAAGCGCTCTGGGCCGAGCACCACTGCGACGCCGAGATGAAGCAGTGGTCGATCGGCAACGAGACCTACGCCTCGGCGATCGAGGATGCCGACGAGGCATTGGGCCGCGCCTACGGCGACCCGACGCCGATCGCGTTCGACCTCGAGTGGTATGCGACCGAGCGGCCCACGCCGATCGAGCCGGTCGGTGAGCGGGCCGGGATCGACGCCGGGTACGAACAGCTCGGCGTGGTCCACGG
>JBGTIA010000075.1:0-4188 GCA_041745835.1 Ilumatobacteraceae bacterium
TCGACGGCCTTGCGGTCTTCGGGACGTGTGCGGGGATGATCCTGTGCGCGACCGACGTGCTCGACGCTCGCCCGGACCAGCGCGGATTCGACCTCATCGACGTCACCGTGCGACGGAATGGCTATGGACGCCAACGCGACAGCTTCGAGGCCGACCTCCACGTCTCCGGGCTCGTCGACCCGTTCCACGCGGTCTTCATCAGGGCGCCGCTCGTGGAGCGCGTCGGGGCCGACATCGAGGTGCTCGCCCGCCACGACGGCGTTCCTGTTCTCGTTCGCACCGCACGCTGTACGGTGGCAGCGTTTCATCCCGAACTCACCGACGACGCTCGCCTCCACGAACTCTTCCTCGACTCGCTCGACGACCGCCGACGCTGACGCAAACACATCGAACCGACGGAGCCTCCATGTCCGGCCATTCCAAATGGGCAACGATCAAGCACAAGAAGGGCGCTGCCGACAAGGCGCGCGGCAAGCTCTTCGCCAAGCTCGCCCGTCAGATCGAGGTGGCAGCCAAGAGTGGCGGCGACGTCGACACGAACCCCACGCTGCGCACTGCGGTGCAGAAGGCCAAAGCAGGGCGGATGACCAACGACGCCATCGACCGGGCGATCAAGCGGGGGACCGGCGATGACGACGGCGGCACCTACGAGAGCATCATGTACGAGGGCTATGCGCCCGGGGGCGTGGCGCTGATGATCGACGTGCTCACCGACAACCGCATCCGCACCGGCGCCGAGATCCGCAACATCTTCTCCAAGCTGGGCGGCTCGATGGCCGAGCCGGGCGCTGTCGGTTGGCAGTTCCAACGGCGCGGGGTGATCATCACCGGCGACGGGGTCGACGAGGACACGATCATGCTGGCCGCCATCGACGCCGGCGCCGACGACGTGATCGCCGAGAGCGACGGCGTCTTCCGCGTGGTGACCGATCCGTCGATCGTGTACGACGTGAAGGCGGCCATCGACGCGACGGGCATCGAAGTGATCTCTGCCGACTCGCCGATGGTGGCCGACAACCTGGTGCCGGTGACCGACACCTCCGACGCGAAGGCGATCCTGCGGATCCTCGACGCGCTCGAGGACAACGACGACGTCCAGGACGTGTTCTCGAACTTCGACATGACCGACGAACTGATGGAGGTGGCCGCATCGTGAGCCTCGGAGTCGGCGATCAGGCCCCGGACTTCACGCTTGCCGGCACGGGCGGACGTGACTACTCGCTGGCCGAGTTCCGTGGCCGCCCTGTCGTCCTGGTCTTCTACCCCGGTGACGACACGCCGGTGTGCACCAAGCAGCTCAACAGCTACAACGACGACCTCGAGCAGTTCAGCGAGATGAATGCCCAGGTGATCGGCATCTCGGCGCAGGGCGTGAGCAGTCACGATGCCTTCGCCGGCAAGCACGGGTTCGACTTCCCGCTGCTGGCCGACACCGACAAGGCGGTCGCTGCGCAGTACGGCACGCTCGGCCCGATCGGATTCCCTCGTCGCAGCGTGTTCATCCTCGACGGCGACGGTGTCGTCCGCTACGCCCACCGTGCGATCGCCGGGCTGACGTTCCGGCCGGTCGACGAGCTGATCGGTGAACTGGAGAAGATCACACGTTGATGCGGTCGGCGCACTAAGGTTCGAACCTGTGTTCGCCAACAGCATCGGACTTCGGTCGTCCGCCCGGTCGCAGCGCGTGCTCGGCATCGACCCCGGGCTCACCCGATGTGGCTATGCCGTGGTCGACGGACGCGGGGCGTCGAAGGCCGTGGCCATCTCCCTGGGAGTCATCACCACACCGCGGACCGATCCGCTACCGCAACGCCTCGCCGCGCTGCGCACCGAGTTCGCATCGCTGATCGACGAGTACCGCCCCGACGTGGTCGCGGTCGAGCAGGTCTTCTTCCAGGTCAACGTCCGAACGGCGATGAGCGTGGGCCAGGCGAGCGGCCTGGCGTTGGCGGAAGCGGCGCTCGCCGGCTGCGAGGTCGTGCAGTACACACCCAATCAGGTCAAGGACGCGGTCGCCGGCTGGGGCGGTGCCGACAAGCTGCAGGTCCAGAAGATGGTGCAGGCGCGCCTCAACTTGTCGGCGCTGCCGAAACCCGCCGACGCTGCCGATGCGGCCGCCCTCGCACTGTGCCACCTCGCCATCGCACCGCTGCTCCGTTCGGCACCCGTCACCGGGCCCGTATCGCCGCTGTCGAACGGTTGCAGCGCATGATCGGCTCGTTGCGCGGCACGGTGCTGGAACGGAACACCGATGCCACGGTGCTCCTCGAAGTCGGCGGTGTCGGCTATCTGGTCGCCGTGTCGTCGCGAGTGCTCGCCGAGCTCGAGCCGGGGACGCCGGTGTTCCTGTACGTCCACCACCACATCCGCGAAGACGCCCAGCTGCTGTTCGGTTTCGCGTCCCGCGACGACCGCCAGACGTTCCAGGTCCTGATCAAGACCAACGGGATCGGTCCTGCGCTCGCCATGGCGATCCTGGCGACGCATCCACCGTCGGCGCTCTTCGACGTGGTGTCGAACAACGACGTGGCGGCGCTGACACTCGTGCCGGGCATCGGCAAGAAGATCGCCGAACGCCTGATCATCGAGCTGCGTGACCGACTGTCGGTGCCGATGCTCGACGGAGCCGGCACCAGCGGTTCGGTGTCAGCGGTGGCCGATGTGCGCGATGCGTTGGCCAGCCTCGGCTACGGCACCGACGAGATCCGTGACGTGCTGCGTGAGCTGCCCTCCGACGCCGACTCGGCGACGCTGCTTCGTGATGCCCTGAAGTCGTTGGGAGCGCGTCGTGCGTGATGAGTTCCTCGATCCCGGCATCGGCGGCACCGATGGGAACGACGACATCGTCAGCGCCGAGATCGAGCTCGAGGCGGGGCTTCGACCGCGGGCCCTCGACGAGTTCGTCGGCCAGCGAGAGCTCAAGGAACACCTGCGCATCGTGCTCGAGGCGGCCCGCAAACGCGAGCAACCGGTCGATCACCTGCTGTTCGCCGGGCCGCCCGGGCTGGGCAAGACGACCTTGGCGGGCATTGTCGCCACCGAGATGGGTGTGCACCTCCATGTCACCTCGGGTCCCGCGCTCGAACGCGCCGGCGACCTCGCCGCCATCCTGACCAAGCTCGGCGACGGCGACGTGCTGTTCATCGACGAGATCCACCGGCTGTCACGAGCGGTCGAGGAGATCCTGTACCCGGCGATGGAGGACTTCCAGCTCGACATCGTGGTCGGCAAGGGGCCGGCTGCCTCGAGCATCCGGTTGACGATGCCGCCGTTCACGCTCGTCGGTGCCACCACCCGCACCGGGATGATCACCGGACCGCTGCGGGATCGGTTCGGCCTCGTTGCCAGGCTCGACTACTACGAGGACGACGAGCTGCGAGCGATCGTCGAACGTGCTGCCGGCATCCTCGACGTCCACATCGACCGCGACGGAGCGTGGGAGATCGCCCGACGGTCGCGCGGCACACCGCGCATCGCCAACCGGTTGCTGCGGCGAGTTCGAGATTTCGCCGAGGTCCGCGCCGATGGCACCATCGATGCCGCCGTGGCCCGAGAGGGACTGGCGCTGTTCGGCGTCGACGATCGAGGTCTCGACAAGGTCGACCGGGCGATCCTCAGCGCACTGTGCACCCAGTTCAACGGCGGTCCGGTCGGGCTGTCCACCGTCGCGATCAGCGTCGGCGAGCAGCCCGAGACCGTCGAGGACGTCTACGAACCGTTCCTGATCACCCAGGGGATGATCGCCAGGACGCCTCGCGGTCGGGTCGTGCTCGACGCTGCCTACGAGCACCTCGGGCTCACCCCTCCCCGTCGAACCCCCGGCACCGGATCGCTCTTCGACTGAGCGTTACGCCGGTGCCAGGCACCGGCGTAACCTGCCGGCGTGCGGATCGCGGACTTCGACTACGAACTGCCCGCGGATCGGATCGCGCAGACGCCCATCGAGCCCCGCGACGCCGCGAAGCTTCTCGTCGACCGGGGGAGTGATGCTCCGGAGCACCGCCAGGTGCGGGACCTGCCGACCCTCCTGCGAGAGGGTGACCTGCTGGTCCTGAACGAGACCCGCGTGATCCCGGCCAGGCTCCGGCTGCACCGAGCCACCGGTGGCGCCGCCGAGGTGCTGCTGCTCGAGCCGTGGGACGCCGATCGTCGGACCTGGGAGGCGCTGGTCCGTCCCGGCGGCAAGCT
>JBGTIA010000076.1:0-8373 GCA_041745835.1 Ilumatobacteraceae bacterium
GCGACGTGGCCGGGCGCGGTGTCTGCGACGAGCAGGCCGTCGGCGCCGATTCCCCGACGGCGATCGCACAACCGCCGGGCGAGCGTGTCGAGGTCCTCGACGCCCGGGTGGAACGCGACGAGGAAGTCGTTGCCGAGACCGTGGTGTTTGGTGAGGGTCAGTGTGGTCATGCGGTCAGAGCGTCGATCACGACGGGCGCCGCCTCGGCCGCGGCATCGTGCTCGACACCGATCCAGCGTACGCGTGGATCGCGACGGAACCATCGCTCCTGGCGCACGGCGAACTGCCGGCTTCGCGTGATGATCGTGGCGATGGCTTCATCCTCGCTCGTACGACCGTCGAGCACCTCCAGGATTTCCTTGTAGCCGAGCGCTTGCGCCGCCGTCCTGGAGAATCCGGTCTCGGCGAGGGCTCGGACCTCGTCGACGAGGCCGTCGTCGATCATCTGGCGGACTCGTCGTGCGATCCGGTCGGTGAGAACCTCGCGGGGCCAACGCAGGCCGATCTGGGCGACCTCCGTCGCCGGGTAGTCGTCGACGCCCGGCCCGAACGAGCTGAACGCGCGACCGCTGCCGAGGGTCACCTCGAGTGCCCGGATGATGCGACGACGGTTGGTCGGCTCCATCTTCGCTGTCGCCGCTGCATCGAGCGAGCGCAGGCGCTCGAACAGGGCCGCTGTGTCATCGTCGGCCTCCAGCTCGCTGCGAACATCGGGCCACTGCCCCGGCAGGTCGAAGTCGTCGATCACCACCCGGTGGTAGAGGCCGGTGCCGCCGACGAGCAGCGCCCGATGCCCACGTTCTGCGATGCCTGCCAGTGCGCCGGCGTAGGCGTTGCGGAAGTCGGCCACCGTGAAGTCGTCGGAGGGGTCGACGAGGTCGAGGAGGTGATGAGGTGTCTCGGCCCGCTCGATCGGCGACGGCTTGGCGGTGCCGATGTCCATGCCTCGGTACACCTGCATGCTGTCGATCGACACGAGTTCCACGTCGTCGAGCGCCCGCGCCACCGCCATCGCAACGCTCGATTTCCCCGAGGCGGTCGATCCGACGATCGCCACCCGGACGGGTGCGCCAGCGCTCAGAGCTGCTCGCCCTCGGCGATGCGCTGGTGGTGGTGGATCACTTCGGCGACGATGAACCGGAGGAACTTCTCGGTGAACACCGGGTCGAGTCCGGACTCCTCGGCAAGCGCTCGCAGTCGCTCGATCTGGACGCGCTCACGGCCCTCGTCGGCGGCCGGCAGGTCGACGGTCGCCGTGTAGCGACCGACCGCCGTGGTGATCTTGAATCGCTCGGCCAGCAGGTGCACCAGTGCCGCATCGATGTTGTCGATGCTGGCGCGATAGTCGGCCAGTTGCGGATCGACGCTCGCCTCGCTCATCGATCAGACGCTACTTCGCCCCCATCCCCGAAAAATGCCCGGATCTGACCGCTCAACGCAACGAACGCGGGACATTTCGGGAGAGTTGGCTGGCGCGGTGTCACACTGTGCCGGGTCAAACGTGACAGTTCGGGCACGAGCGGGCTCACAGGGCGGCGACGGGGATGCGCAGCCTGTGCGTCGGTTCGGAGATGAACTCCACGAACTGCCCCTCGAGGAAGTGCGGGGCGCCGCGTGTGATCTCGACGGTGGCATAGCTTCCCGCGCGCAGCGGGCGAGGTGGCACGAAGTGCACGAGCTTGTTCTGGCGCGTGCGGCCGCTGGTGACCGATGGGTCGCGCTTGCTGGGGCCCTCGACCAGCACTTCCTCGATACGGCCCACTCGCGCTTCGTGGCGACGCAGTGCCGACCGCTCGACCACGAGACGGAGACGCTCGAATCGTTCGGACACGACGGCCGGATCGACGAAGTCGGCTTGCATCGTTGCCGCCTGGGTCCCCTCGCGTGGCGAGAAGATGAACGTGTAGGCGTAGTCGTACTCGGCCTCGGCGGCCACTGCCAGCGTCTGCTCGAAGTCGGCCTCGCTCTCTCCCGGGAACCCGACGATGATGTCGGTCGACACGGCCAGGTCGTCGACGGTGCGACGTGCCTCGGCGAGGCGATCGAGATAGCGCTCGCCGGTGTAGCCACGGTGCATCAGGGCGAGCACCCGGTCACTACCGGACTGCAGCGGGTAGTGGAGGTGTTCGCACACTGCGGCTGTTTCGGCCATGGCGGCAAAGGTCTCCGGGCGCATGTCCTTGGGATGCGGGCTGGTGTACCGCACCCGTCGAATGCCGTCGATGGCACCGACGTCGCGCAGCAGCTCGGCGAACAGCGGACGCAGTCTGGCTGTGTCGTCGCCGCCTTGACGCGCCGCCAGCTGCAGGTCTCGGCCGTAACTGTTGACGTTCTGGCCGAGCAGCGTCACCTCGCTGACGCCCTGGTCGCGCAGGTCAGCGACCTCGCCGAGGATCTCGTCGTACGGGCGGCTGATCTCCGTACCGCGAACGGCGGGCACGATGCAGAACGCACCGTTGTTGTCGCAACCGATCTGGATCGTGACCCACGCATTGTAGGACGTTTCGCGGCGCGCCGGGAGCGCGGACGGGAACAGGGCCTGATCCTCGATCACCGCTTCGGTGAGGATCTCGGTGATGGGACGATCCGAGGTTCGGGCTTCTGCGAGGAGCACAGCGGCACGGTGCACGTTGTGGGTGCCCATCACGACGTCGACATGGCCGGCGCGCGTCGCAACGAGGTCCTGGTCCTTCTGCGCCAGGCATCCCGACACGACGATCTGGCGACCCTCGCGTTCGCCCTTCCAGGTCTTGAGGTGGCCCAGATTGCCGTAGAGCTTGTTGTCGGCGTTCTCGCGAATGCAACAGGTGTTGAGCACCACCACGTCGGCGTCTGCTTCGCTCTCGGCGCGAACCAGCCCATCGGCTTCGAGCAGCCCCGAGATCCGCTCGGAGTCGTGCTCGTTCATCTGACACCCGTAGGTGCGCACGATGTAGCTGCGGGACATGGGATCCGAGGCTACTGGCACGACGACAGGGCCCTCGGGAGATTCGGGTGGCTACCGTGCCGACCGTGCTTGCCATCCTCGTCCCCGAGAACAACGATCTGTACCGAATCCTCTACTTCGTGCACCTGCTGGCGGCGATCGCCGCCTTCGGTCCGCTCTTCCTCTACCCGAAGCTGCAGCGCGCCGGAGCGACCGTCGAGGTCGCCCGCCTGCACATGCGACTCGTGTTCCCGGCGCTCGTGCTCCTGTGGGTTGCAGGTATGGGCATGGCCGGCGTCGGCAAGATCAGCCTGGCTGGCACGCCGTTCGTGACCTCCACGATCTTGCTCTGGCTGATCGCCCTCGCCGTGAGCTGGTTCATGATCCGTCCTGCGCTCACCGAACCCGACGACGACACCCGCAAGATCATGGCGGCCGGGATCGGCATCACGCACCTGATCCTGGTGGTGTCGCTGTACCTGATGATCTTCAAGCCGGGCGGCTACGAGTTCAACTGAGCAACCGGTTCGCGTGAGCGACAATCGCTGAACGCTGCATCATCGCTCGCACGGAGCACGCACCCGCTCAACTGCCGCCCATGACGAGGCGGCCGTCGTCGTCGAGTCGTGCGTACGGATTGTGGGCGATCTCCCACAGGTGACCGTCGAGATCGGCCACGTACGACGAATAACCGCCCCAGAAAGCCGTGTGCGGCTCGACCTGCGACGTGGCGCCTGCGGCGACCCACTCGGCGAAGACCGAGTCGACCTCGTCGGTCGATGCGAGGTTCATCGCCAACGTGACCCCACGGAACCCCGACCCCTCGGCGAACACCTTCGCGTCGTCGGCCAGCGCCGACCACTCGTAGAGCCCGAACACCGAACCCTGCATCTCGAAGAAGGTGATCGTCGGCATCGATGCGTTCGACCGTGTCCAGCCGAGCGACTCGTAGAACGCAGTCGACCTCGCCAGGTCGGCCACGCCGAAGGTGACGATCGAGATGCGGTTGGGAACGGTCATGTCGGCCTCCGGCGGTGAGCTTCCATCATGACCGAACCGTCCCGCTGTCGGCCCAGCCGGATCAACCGATCGGTCGAGATCAACCGAGATCGATCGGGGCGTCGTCGGCCTCGGTGAACTCCTCGACCACTGCGACCTCGGGTGCGTCAGCGGACGGCTTGAGCCCGGCGGCGGTGAGTACCTTGTCGCTGATCTCCATCATCACCTCGGGGTTCTGCTTGAGATAGTCCTTGGCCTTCTCACGCCCCTGGCCCAGTTGCTCACCTTCGTAGGTGAACCAGGCTCCCGATTTCTTGACGATTCCGAGATCGACCGACAGGTCGATCAACGAGCCCTCACGACTGATGCCCTGGCCGTACATGATGTCGAATTCGGCCTGCCGGAACGGCGGCGACACCTTGTTCTTGACCACCTTGACCCGGGTGCGGTTGCCCACGATCTCGGCACCGTCCTTCAGTGACTCGATGCGGCGGATGTCGAGACGCACCGATGAGTAGAACTTGAGCGCTCGTCCACCCGGAGTGGTCTCCGGCGAGCCGAACATGACCCCGATCTTCTCGCGCAACTGGTTGATGAAGATGCAGATGGTGCCCGTCTTGCTCAGGTTGCCGGTCAACTTGCGCAACGCCTGGCTCATCAGGCGCGCCTGGAGGCCGACGTGCGTGTCGCCCATCTCGCCTTCGATCTCGGCGCGAGGTGTGAGTGCGGCGACCGAGTCGATCACCAGCACGTCGATGGCCCCCGAACGGGTCAGCATGTCGGCGATCTCGAGCGCCTGCTCACCGGTGTCGGGCTGCGAGATCAGGAGCTGGTCGACGTCGACGCCGATCGCCCGGGCGTACACCGGGTCCATCGCGTGTTCGGCGTCGATGTAGGCGCACACGCCACCGTTGCGCTGGGCCTCGGCTACGACATGCATGGCGAGCGTCGACTTACCGGACGACTCAGGACCGTAGATCTCGACGACGCGTCCGCGGGGCAGGCCACCGACACCGAGTGCCAGGTCGAGCGACAACGCTCCGGTGGAGACGACCTCGATACCCATGTTGGTGCGCTCGCCCATCTTCATGATGGCGCCCTTGCCGAACTGCTTGTCGATCTGGGCCAACGCCATCTCGAGTGCCTTGTCGCGGTCGTTGTTCATGTCGTGTCTCGCTTTCGTCGTGCGGCGGGCGAACCCGGTGCGGTTGGTGATGTGCACCGTAGAGAGGGGGTGTCACAGAGTTGATCGAGGAGGGTTGATCGTGGCTGGTTGTCGGGGTGGAGTTCCGGATCATCGGGTCGCTCGGGGTAACCGAATGACATCAGTGTAGGCAACGAACAGTCGTTCGGTCAAGCATCACTCGAACGAACGCCGGAGCAGGCATGATGTGCGGAGCCCGTTCGTCCGGCAGGCCACGTTTGCGCACAACTTCGGGTGGACCGTCCCACCCGGAGTGTTGCGCGAACGAAGAAGCGGGCGGTCAGTTGTCGGTGCCCGCTGCTGTCTCGCCAGAACCCTTCCCGACGTCGAGGGCATCGTCAGCCGACGAGTCGGGCGAGCGCTCCGGTGTGGTGTCGGGTGAGGGCTCAAGTGTCGGCCCGAGTGGGGTGTCGAGCGTCGTGTCGCCGACGATCTCGAAGTCGCCGGGCTCGGGCGGACGCAACAAGATGTCGATCGCCTGCCACATGCAGTAGGCGGGGCCGTAAGTGAAGAACGGCAGCACGACGGCCAGCACGGTCAACACGATGAACATCGGCACCACGTTCACGTCCGGCCAGGTCGCCGCGACCATGGCGCCGAGGATCAGCATCAGTGGACCGAACGTGATCATCGCGGTGACTGCAGCAGCGCCGAGTTCGTAGCCGACATCGTCACGACGCCACTTGAGCCCGCACGACTGACAGTGCTCGGCCTTCTTGAACCATCCCGTGAAGAATGCCCCCCGTCCACCGCACCAGGCGCAGTGCCGGAAGGCCCCTCGGACGAACATGCGGAGGAGTCCAGGACGCTTCACGATTCAAGGTTATGCGCCGGATTTGTCAGACTCTCGAAATGCGTAGATCGCTCGGGGGCCTGATGTTGATCGCTGCCGCATCTCTCGTCGCGCTCGCAGTCGGTGTGTGGTGGTTGCAACAGGTCGCCTTTTCACCGTCCAACGGAGCCGACGTGGCCCACACGATCCTCGAAGACGACGACATCCGCGGCCAGATTGCCACCATCGTCGCAGGCGCCGATGCCCCGGCACTGAGCCAGTCCCCCGCCGAACTGCGCGAGTTCATCGAGCAGATCGCTCGCATCCCCGAAGGCGCCGCGCTGATGAGCGACTTCGTCGGTGACGCACACGGTCGGCTGATCGGCACGTTCGACGAGCGCGTGATGATCACGGCACAGGAGCAGGTGAACATCGTCCGCAACGAACTGGTCGGCGAGGCGCAATCGCTCACACTGCCGGTGCAGCGGGTCGGGTCGATGACGTTCCTGGAGTCGTGGCTCGGATGGACGGCGATCGTCGCACTGGCCCTGGGCGGGATCTTCACGATCGCCGGCATGTTGCTCCGTCCCGAACGCGGCGAGGGCACGTTCGCGCTCGGGGTGCTGTTCGCCGCAACGGCCGGATCGCTGGTGATCTTCGGCTACTTCGTCCCGCTCCTGATCCTGCCCGCCTTCTCCGACGACCCGTGGATGGGCGTGTTCCCACGTCTTGCCACCCACCACCGCAACCTCACCCTCCTGCTCGCCGTCGCGTCGTTCGTAGTCGCAGCGCTGATCGTGTTCGGTACCAGCAACCGCCGCGACCGCCGCCAGCACTCGACGCCGCTCAACGTCGGTCGGTATCGCGACGACCGCAGCTGGAGCCGCTGAACCCACGCGAGCGATGAGCGAGCCGCCCGGATCGCGGCGTTTCGCTCATCACACGCGGCGAACCCGCAGAGGCGATGAGCGAGTCGCCCGGATCGCGGCGTTTCGCTCATCACACGCGGCGAACTGGTCCGAGCGATGAGCAAACGGACCGGATGCCGGCGTTTCGCTCATCGCGTCGAGGGGGTGGGGCGTTTGGCGGGCGGGGCGCCCGTCTCTACGATCCACTGCGACGGTTCGAGAGCCGAGGAGGCCTTGTCATGTTCCAGTGGAGCGACGAACACGAGATGATCCGCGACGCTGTGAAGCGGTTCGTCGACGACGAGATCCGCCCGCACGTCGACGAACTGGAACACGGTGACCTGCCGCCCTACGACATCCTGCGCAAGCTGTTCGCCACGTTCGGCATGGATGCCATGGCCCGAGAGAGCTTCAAGAAAGGCATCGAACGCGAGCGCGCGATCGAAGCCGGCGAAGACGTCCCAGAGAAGAAGTCGGGGGGCGAGGGTGGTGGAATGTCGCTGATCCCGATCATCGAGCTGTGTCGGGTGTGCCCGGGCATGGTGACGGCGATGGGCGTCTCGATGGGACTGACCTCGGCGGCGATCATGTCCAAGGGCACCATCGCCCAGAAGGAACGTTGGGCGCTCGACCTCCTCACGATGGACAAGATCGGTGCGTGGGCGATCACCGAGCCCGGCAGCGGGTCCGACGCCTTCGGTTCGATGCGCTCGACGGCGAGGCGTGACGGTGACGAGTACGTCCTCAACGGTTCGAAGACGTTCATCACCAACGGCCCCTACGCCGACACGACGGTGTTCATCTGCAAGCTCGACGACGGCGAGACGCCGCCCGAGCAGCGAAAGGTGCTGTCGTTCGTTCTCGACCGGGGCATGCCCGGCTTCGTTCAGTCGAAGCCGCTGCGCAAGATGGGGATGCACTCCTCACCCACCGGCGAGCTCTTCCTCGATGACGTCCGAGTCGGCTGCGATCGTCTGATCGGTGAGATCGAAGATCTGCCCGCCGGTGGGCGCGACGGAGCGAAGGCGACGTTCCAGCAGGAGCGTTCCGGCGTCGCAGCGATGGCGCTCGGCATCATCGAGGAGTGTCTGCAGCTCAGCGTGCAGTACGCGAGGGACCGCGTGCAGTTCGGCAAGCCGATCGGTGAGTTCCAGCTGATCCAGGACAAGCTCGCCCGCATGGAGGTCGCCCGTCTCAACGTGCAGAACCTGGTGTTCCGCACGATGGAAATGGGTGCCGCCGGTGTCGCCATGACGCTCGCCGAAGCGTCCGCAATGAAGCTCTACTCGGCTCGCGCCGCCACCGAGGTAGCGCTGGAGGCGGTGCAGCTGTTCGGCGGCAACGGGTACATGAGCGAGTTCCGCGTCGAGCAGCTAGCCCGAGACGCCAAGGTGCTGCAGATCTACGCCGGCACCGACGAGATCCAGATCACCCACATCGCCAAGGACCTGCTCCGCCGCTGAGGCATCCGCGGGTCAGGTCTTGGGGCGGAAGGTACCGATGCCTGGCTTGACGACGTCTGTGCCGTGGCCCACGACCGGGTGCGTGCTCGCGTTGCCGAAGT